>CAZFKD010000741.1:0-1853 GCA_964519695.1 uncultured Spirochaetaceae bacterium | reverse complement strand
CCGACGCTCTTCACGACCCGCGCCGTGCGCGACGGCGACGAGTGGGTCATCGACGGCGAGAAGTGGTTCTCGTCGAACGCGCGGCTCGCGTCGCTCCTGATCGTGATGTGCGTGACCGATCCGGACGTCAGTCCCTACCAGGGCATGTCGATGCTGATCGTCCCGACCGACACACCCGGCGTCGAGATCGTCCGCAACGTCGGCGTCGGCCTCGAGCCCGAGGAGCATTGGAGCCACGCCCACATCCGCTACACGAACGTCCGCGTCCCCGCCGACCACATGCTCGGCGCCCCGGGCAGCGCCTTCGTCATCGCGCAGACGCGCCTCGGCGGCGGCCGCATCCACCACGCGATGCGGACGGTGGCCCAGGTCCGGAAGGCCTTCGACATGCTCTGCGAGCGCGCGCTCTCACGGCAGGTCCGGGCGGGCCGGCTCGCCGAGTTCCAGATGACGCAGGAGAAGATCGCCGACAGCTGGATCGATCTCGAGCAGTTCCGGCTGCTCGTACTCCGGACCGCCTGGAAGATCGACCGCTACCAGGACTACAAGAAGGTCCGCGGCGACATCGCCGCGATCAAGATCCTGACCCCGCGCGTACTCCACGACGTGACCCAGCGCTCGATCCAGCTCCACGGCGCGCTCGGCGTCTCGAACGACCTGCCCCTCGTCGGCATGCTGATCACGGCCTACTCCCTCGGCATCGCCGACGGCCCGACGGAGGTCCACAAGATCACGCTCGCCAAGCAGATCCTGCGCGATTACCGCGGCGTGGAAGGGCTCTATCCGAGCCAGCACCTGCCGAGCCTGCGCGAGTCGGCTCGGGCGCGCTTCGCGGAGCTCTTGGAAGCCGAGATCGGGAATCTCTGACGGGGCGGACTTTCAGCTGCGGAAGTGCGGGATCACGTACTTCCCGAATAGCCGGATCATCTCCGCCTGGGCCTCGAAGTCGCCGAGGGTCGAGTATTCCGTGTCGTGGGCGGGCATGCCGGCGCCGAAGGCGGCATGGACGTGCTCGCAGCCGGTCTCGCGGCGGTAGCGCTCGATCTGGGCGATGACGTCGTCCGGGTCGCCGAAGAGCAGCCGGTCGGCGGCGATGTCCTGCGGCGTCACGTTCTCGCCCGCATCGATGCGGGCGAAGAGCGCCTTCTCTTCTGGATCTTCCGCGGACTCGCGCCAGTGGATCATGAGACCGTCGACATAACGCGGGAGCACCTCCTCCATGACCTTGCGGCGATCCTCGCCGATCCAGGTGTAGCGGCGCAGGATCCAGTCGGGCCTCCGGCCGAGGCGCGAGCAGGTCGCGTGATAGGTCTCGAGGCAGCGTTTCGCCCGGGAGAGGGACTGCACCGGCCCGCAGAGCCAGGCGTCCCCGAGCCGCGCCGCGCGCTCGACCGCCGCGTCGACGACCCCCGCGACCCAGACGGGCGGGCTCGGCTGCTGGACCGGCCGCGGATGCACCGTCAGCTTCGGGAACGTCCAGAATCGCCCCTCGTAGGACTCGTCCGGCTTCGTCCACGCATGGCGCAGGATCCGCAGCGCCTCTTCCATGCGCGCGCCGCGCTCGCGGTAGTCGGAGCCGTGGACGGCGTATTCGAGGGGCCACCAGCCCGTCCCGACGCCGAGCGAGACCCGCCCGTTCGAGATCTGGTCGATCGTCGCGACCTGCTCGGCGACGCGGACGGGGTTGTGGACCGGGAGCAGGAAGATGCCGGTCCCGACGCGCAGCGTCGTCGTGCGCGCAGCGACGGTCGCCATGAAGGTCAGCGGATCGCTCTGGTTGCCAGGCAGGAAATGGTGATGGCCGATCGTCGCCGTATCGAAGCCCTGCTCCTCGGCGAGCCGCGCGAGCGCGT
>CAZFKD010000740.1:968-1858 GCA_964519695.1 uncultured Spirochaetaceae bacterium | reverse complement strand
GTATGCGCGCCGGGTCGCCGAGTTCCTCGGCGTGGACCTCCATACCGTCTGGGTGGGGCCGGAGATGGTCGACGCCCTGTCGGCGATGATCTTCCACCTCGACGAGCCGCAGGCGGATCCCGCCCCGATCAATGCGTACTTCATCAGCCGTCTCGCCCGCGAGCACGGCATCAAGGTGCTGTTGTCCGGGGCCGGCGGCGACGACATCTTCACCGGCTATCGCCGGCACTATGCGCTGCTGCAAGAGCACTACTGGGCGTGGCTGCCCGCGAGCATTCGGCGTGCGCTGGTCGTTGGATCGGAGCGGCTGCGGCCGCGCGGCGAGTTGCGTCGCCGCGTCGCCAAGGCGTTCCGGTACGCGGATCTCGAGGGCGACGAACGGATCGCCAGCTACTTCAACTGGCTGCCGCCCACCGATGTGGCGTCGCTGTTCCGCGAGGATCTGCGCGAAAGCCTCGACGACCTCTCCGAGGACCGCGTCTTCCTCGATTATCTGGCGCGACTCCCCGAGACCAGCCATCCGTTGAATCGCCTGCTTGCTCTCGATGGGCGCTTCTTCCTGGCGGACCACAACCTCAACTACGCCGATAAGGTTTCGATGGCCCACGGCGTCGAGGTACGCGTCCCGCTGCTGGATCCGGATCTGGTCGCCCTGGCGTGCCGCCTGCCGGTGGGCTTCAAGCAGCGCGGCGTCACCGGCAAGTGGATCTTCCGCAAAGCGATGGAGCCGTTCCTCCCGCACGACGTGATCCATCGAAAGAAAGCGGGCTTCGGAGCGCCGCTGCGCGGATGGCTGCGAGGCCCTCTGCTGCCCCTGGTGGACGACGTCCTCTCGGACGTCGCCATCGAGAAGCGGGGCCTCTTCGATCCGGCCGCGGTGCGGCGGCTGG
>CAZFKD010000740.1:0-958 GCA_964519695.1 uncultured Spirochaetaceae bacterium | reverse complement strand
TCGATCGCGCCGGCCGGATCGACGCGGCCTATGCGATCTTCGCGCTCATCTGCATCGAGCTCTGGTGCCGGATGTTCATCGACAAGCCGGCTCCAGCGCTGTGAGTCCGAGGGGTTCACGGGGAGAATCGTGAAGCAGATCGTCCAGAATCCGAAGTCGGGCAAACTCGAGCTGCTCGACGTGCCGGTCCCTGCCGTCGGTGCGGGCCAGGTGCTGGTCCGCAATCACTTCTCGGTCGTCTCGCCGGGCACTGAGAAGATGGCGCTCGACTTCGCGCGCAAATCCCTGCTTGGCAAGGCGCGCAGCCGGCCAGATCTCGTGAAGCAGGTCCTGCGCAAAGTCCAGCAGGAGGGTCCCCTCCCGACGTACCGCGCCGTGATGAACCGGCTGGATGCGCTGCAACCGCTCGGCTACTCGACGGCCGGCGTCGTCGAAGCGGTCGGCGCCGGGGTCGTCGGCTTCTCGCCGGGAGATCGCGTGGCGTGCGCCGGCGCCGGGTATGCGAATCACGCAGAAATCGTCGTCGTGCCGGAGAACCTGGTGGTGCCGGTTCCCCCCGGCGTCACGCTCGAGGATGCCGCGTTTGCGACGCTCGGCGCCATCGCGCTGCAGGGTCTTCGGATCGCTGAGCCGACACTCGGCGAGGTGGCCGGCGTCATCGGCCTCGGCCTGATCGGCCAGATCGCGGCCCAGCTCGCGCGCGCCAACGGCTGCCGGGTGCTGGGAATCGACCTCGATCCGCGCCGGATGAAGCAGGCGCTGGATCAGGGAGCCGACTGGACGGCGGCGCCGGGGGAGGACTTCGGCCCTTGGCGCGACCGGGAAACCCAGGGCCACGGAGCGGACTTTGTGCTGGTCACCGCGGCGTCCGAGAGTTCAGCCCCGATTCAACTCGCGGCGGACCTGTGCCGAATGAAGGGCCGCGTCTCGGTGGTCGGCGCGACCGCCATGGACCTCG
>CAZFKD010000739.1:0-1859 GCA_964519695.1 uncultured Spirochaetaceae bacterium | reverse complement strand
GGTACATGTCGCGCTCGGAGGCGCAGATCTCCTCGAGCGTGCCGCCGACATGGACCGTCGAGGCCTCGAGGCAGGCCGGATCCTTCCACGGAATCGGGCCGTCGAGGGCCCAGTCGAGCTTGAAGGCGCCGGGGCCGTAGCGGTAGCGGCCGAGCCGGCGCCGGTAGCCGGCCGGGAGCGCATCGCCGGCGATCCGCGCGAGCTGTTCGGGGGAGGTATCGAAGAGGACGACGCGGGCGGGCGGGAGGTCGGCGAGCTGCTCGACCCGGTGGTCCGTCTCGATCTCGCCGCGCAGGCTGCGCAGGTAGGAAGCGAGCGCACGGGCGATGTTCTGCGAGCCGCCACGCGCGACCGGCCAGTCCTCCGCATGGCCTGTGACCGCGAAGAGGACGGCGAGTGCCGCCGTCAGCGGCTGCGAGAGCGGGAGCACCGAATGCCCGGCGCAGCCCGCGAGCAGCGCCCGCGCCCGCTCCTCGCGAAAGAGCAGCCGGGCGAGGCGATTGGCCGAGAACGCGGCCCGCAAGCCGAAGCGCGCCATCTGAATCGGATGCTTCGGGATGCGCAGCGGCGCCATCGCGTCGGAGAGCAGGTCGATCGCCCGGTCGACGAAGGGTCCGACCAGGCGCTGATAGGCGCGGCCGTCGCGGCCGAGGCCTTCGGCGGTCTTCGCGAGCGAGCGGTAGAGCAGGATCGCGGGACCGTCGTCGAGGGGATGGGCGATCGAGGCCTGCGGCCGGATCCATTCGAGACCGTGCTCGGCGAGGGGCAGGGTCGTATAGAACGGCGAGAGAATGCCCATCGGATGGACGGCGGAGCAGACGTCGTGGACGAAGCCCGGGAGCGTCAGCTCGGCGTTGCGCGTTCCGCCACCGATCTCCGGAGCGGCTTCGAGGACGCGCACCGAATGCCCCGCCCGGGCCAGCTCGATCGCCGCGGCGAGGCCGTTCGGACCGGAGCCGATCACGATCGCGTCGAGAGGGGGGGCGGCCATGTGGGCTCACGGGTTAGCGCGCCGGCGCGGGCCGGACCAGCGCCCGATCAGTTCCGGGGGCAGTAGCGGGGCTCGCGGCCCGTCAGTCGGAGTCGATTGCGGGCGAACCAGAGGTAGGCGCGGTCGAGCAGCCAGCGGATGCCCGGCCAGCGCGCGGGCGCGACGAGCCAGCCGAGGTCGACCGCTTCGTAGGCCCGCGCGAGGACCTCGACGCCCTGCACGATCGTCCCGTCCGGAAGGACGCCGTGGAGCCTCGCCTCGAGGTCCGCCGGATCGAGCCCGTAGCGGCTCGCATCGAAGCCGGGCGCCGAGATGTCCTCGAGGTCGACGCGGCCGCGGCCGCCGTCGAGGCGCTCGAGCAGGCGGCCTTCGCGCGCGCAGAGCGGGCATTCGGCGTCGTAGAGGATCCGGATCCGCCAGCCCGGCATCGCCGTCTCAGCGGCTTCAGCGGGCGCAGCCGGTTCAGTCGGCTCAGCCGACATGAGCCGCCTCGGGGCCGAGGCAGCCCATCTCCGCCGCCAGGCGGCGAGCGCCCTCCTGGTCGCGCAGCTGCTCGAGCGCGCGCAGCTCGATCTGCCGCACGCGTTCGCGCGAGACACCGAGCTTCGCGCCGATCTCCGCCAGCGTCCGCGTCGGCTGTCCCTCGAGCCCGAAGCGCGCGAGGATCACCTCGCGTTCCCGTGCGTCGAGCACCGGCAGGATCGCCGAGAGACCTTCGCGCAGCGCCGCGCGATCGAGATCTGCCGCGACGTCGGCGTCGTCGGGCGCCGCGAGCGTATCTTCGATGAGCAGATCCTCGGCCCCGCGCACGATCGCCTGGGTCGAGACCTCCGGCGTCAGGCTGCGGCAGAGATCGTCGGCCGCGCCC
>CAZFKD010000738.1:0-1860 GCA_964519695.1 uncultured Spirochaetaceae bacterium | reverse complement strand
GCGCACGGTCGAGGTCGAGCAGTTCTGCTCGTGGTCCGCATGGAGGATGAAGAGCAGGTCGAGGGCGTGCTTGACGACCGGATCGACCTCGTACTCCTCGCACGGGTTGCCGAACATCATGCGCAGGAAGTTCCCGACGTAGTCGAGGCTGTTCAGCGGGTAGAGGAAGGGCTGGCCGACGGAGTGCTTGTAGGCGTAGGCCGCGAGCGTCGGGAGCTTCGCGATCAGGCGGTGGATCGAGCTGTCGACCTGCGCGGGATCGCGCGGATCGAGCGAGTCGGGATAGAAGGTCGCCAGCGCGCCGACCGTCGTCGAGCAGGCCGCCATGGGATGCGCGTCCTTCGGCAGCGCCGAGTACATCCGCTTGAAGTCTTCGTGGAGCATCGTATGGCGGCGGATCGCGGTCTCGAAGCGCTCGAGCTCGGCGCGGGTCGGGAGATGGCCGTAGATCAGGAGGAAGGAGACCTCCATGAAATTCGACTTCGACGCGAGATCCTCGATCGGGATGCCGCGGTAATGAAGAATGCCTTCCTCGCCGTCGATGAAGGTGATGGCGCTCTGGCAGGAGCCGGAGTTCGCATATCCCGGGTCGAGCGTGATGTGGCCCGTCTTCGCGCGCAGCTTCGTGATGTCGATCGCGCGCTCGCCCTCACTGCCGACGACGATCGGGAAATCCCAGCTCTGGTCGCCGATGCGCAGCTCGGCCTTCTCGGCGGCGATCGTTGCTTTGTCGCCGACCGTCTTGTCGACGCTCTTGTTGGCCATGGGGGTCTCCTCTCCTTGGAACTTGAAACTTGAAACTTGAATCGTGAAACGTGAAACGTGAACGGGGATCGAGCTGGCTTCCGGCCGCACTCCCGATGCCCGGGCGGATCGCGGCATCAGCTCTTCGTACGGGTTGCGACGCTTCTTTCGACCATTCTCGACCTGCGAACGAACCGCCGCGGAAGCGGGTCCGTCCTCGGGGTTACGACGGCCGGATCGTCCGGGCGTTCCCCCGATCCGACCCGGGCACGAAGGGATTCGCGTCGGTCGTTCCGCGAAGATTCGTGCGTGTTGCTCGAGTCGTTCCAACGTAGCGGACCGAAACGCCAGCTTCAGCCCCGATCGGCCGGCGGAGGCGTGTCGCGAAACACACTTCATCCTCCACGCCCAGCCCCGCAGCGCCCGAGCGCGCAGCCGGAGAGTGGGCCGTTCGCGGACCGTTCCCTATGGGGTGGTCGCGGGGACGGCGTCCCGGACAGGCGCGTCTTCGCGACGCCGGGCCAGAACGAGCTCACGCCGTCCACTTCGGAATCGCTCGGCCGCTTCGAGATCGAGCGGCGCGCGCAGTCGATCGAAATCGCGCGCGCGCAGGACCATCAGCCGACCGCCTGCGTCGAAGAAGCGCCGGGCCTCCGGCTCGCTCGCGACGTCGTGTGCCGATCGCGCGCCGTAATAGGAGATCGCGCCTTCGAGCGGGCGCAGGCCGAAGAGCGCGACCGATTCGTCGGGCGTCGTCCGCGCGGCGATCGCCTCGGCGATCGGACGGGGCGATTTCTCGGGATCGAAGCGGGGCAGGACGAGCAGGGCGAGGGCGAGTTCGACGAGCGCCACGGCGGCGATCGTCCAGGCCAGCCATCGCGCGTGCCGCGTCCCGCCGGATGTTCCGTCTCCCGCCCGCGTCGCGCTCGTCGCCCCCAGCGCGCAGGCCAGCGCGAGCGCCGGAAAGATCGGCAGGAGATAGAGGCCGCGCTTTCCCGCCGAGAGCGAGAAGAAGACGAGCGGGACGAGGATCCAGCTCGCGAGCAGACGCGCGCTCGACTGCGTGCGCCGATCGAGGCGCTCGGGCGCCGATCGGATGCTCCGGACGAGCTGGAC
>CAZFKD010000737.1:0-1868 GCA_964519695.1 uncultured Spirochaetaceae bacterium | reverse complement strand
CCCCAAGGCCCTGACCCGCGACGTCCTCGAGCTGCTCCGAACGAACCTCCCCGCCACAGGCCCGATCGAGCTGCGCACCGACGAGAAGTCCGAATACCGAACCGCCCTGAAACGCCTCGGGCACCCTGGGATCGAGCACGAGACGACCCACTCGAAGGCGCCTCGCACGGCAAAGAACCCGCTGTTCGCGATCAACGCGCATCACATGTTCGTGCGGCACAGCGGCGCGAACCACAAACGCGAGACGGTCGCGTTCTCGAAGCGGATCCAGGCGGTGATCCATCGCCACGCGATCTTCCAGGTCTGGCGCAACCTGGTGAAGGTGGCCTCGGAGCGTCAGCCAGCGAAGGGAACCCCGGCACAGCGGCTCGGGATCACGCGAGTGCGATGGAGCATCGGGCGGGTGTTAAGGGCCCGGCTATTCGTGAGCCGGATCGAGATCCCCGAGCGCGTGCGACAGAGCTACCGGGGGCACTTCACCAGCCGGTTCATCCCACGAGAAGGAGGGCACCGACTTCGACGGGGGTGTTGAGCAATGCGCACCGACGGGAGGCCTGAAGGTTCGCCATCGATCGAGTCTTGGTTCGCGCGGACGACTCGAATCGATCGCAGCTCGATTCTTCCGATCCATTTGTCGAGCCACGTCTTATTCAATGTCTTCGGGCTCGAGCGAGGAGTCCATGCCCTCGCGCTGGAGCGGATCGTAGGCGTCTTCGTCGTGGGTATCGCCGTCGCCGTTCGAGGTCCCCTCGAGGTCGATGTCCTGCTCGCGGGACTCGATCCCGACCCGGAATGCGGCGAAGCCCGGCATCACGATCTGGTTGAGCGCCATGCCGAGCACGCGCCCGCGGACCGGCGATTTGAGCACGTCGCGGGCGTTCGTCACCGGATCCACGACCGCCCCGAGCGTCTGCCCGACCTCGACCCGGTCGCCGAGCTCGACGGAGCCGAGCAGGATCCCGCTCCCACTCGTCCGGATCCAGATCGACTCGTAGAAGACCGGCTGCGGGTCCACCCAGAGATGGAAGCGCGCGATCATGCCGAGCGAATCCATCAGGCTCTCGATCGCCCGCACCCCCTGCTCGACCTCCTCGGGCTGGAGCCGCATCGGCTCGCCCGCCTCGATCGTCACGGCTGCGATCCCGGACCGCGTGGCCGCTGCCCGCAGCGAGCGCTCGCGGTCGTTCGAATGGAGGACGGCGATCGCGCCGAAGCCCTTCGTCATGGCGAGGATGCGTGGGTTCGAGAGATCGGCGCGCAGCTGGGGCAGGTTGGCGCGGTGGAACGAGCCCGTATGCAGATCGACGAGATAGTCGCAGTGGCGGATCACGGACTCGAAGAAGGAGTAGGCGACCCGGGAGGCGAGGCTGCCGCGGGGATTGCCCGGGAAATAACGATTCAGGTCGCGGCGATCGGGGAGATAACGCGAAGCGCGCTGGAATCCGACGATGTTGACGACCGGGACGCCGACGAGGGTCCCGGCGAGGGTCTCGGGATCGATCGAGTGGTAGACGCGGCGGACGATCTCGATGCCGTTCAGCTCGTCGCCGTGGATCGCGGCCGTCAGGCAGAGGACGGGGCCCGGCGAGACGCCGTGGGCGACGAGGACGGGGGTATCGACCTGGAGCCCGGCGACGTCGTTGTTCGCATGCCAGCCGAGCGTCGCGCGCTTGCCCGCTTCGACCTGGCTCCCGAGCATCTGGATGGGCTCGGGCAGCAGACCGTTCGATTCGGCGGGGGCGTCTTCTTCGTCCCCGCGGCCCTCGTCGGCTCGCGCCGATCCGGTCGGTCGGGCGTCTTGGGGCGCGGCCGCGGGATCCGGCGGGGGATTCGCAGGCGGCTGCGCGGCGGGTGCGGCGGGTGCGGCG
>CAZFKD010000736.1:0-1873 GCA_964519695.1 uncultured Spirochaetaceae bacterium | reverse complement strand
GTCACGAGGTCGGCCGGATCCTCGCGGCCTCCGGTGTTCCGACGCTCGAGCTGCGCGCCTCGATCGTGATCGGCTCCGGCAGCCTCTCCTTCGAGCTGGTCCGATCCCTCGTCGAGCGACTGCCGGCCATGATCACCCCGCGCTGGGTCGGCGTGCTCGCCCAGCCGATCGCGATCGACGACGTCCTCGACTATCTCGTCGCGGCGGGAGAGATCCCGCTGGTCGTCAGCCGCGTCTACGAAGTCGGAGGCCCCGACCGCGTCTCCTACGGCGATCTCATGCGCGAATACGCCCGGCAGCGGGGGCTGCGCCGGATCATGGTCTCCGTGCCGGTCCTGACGCCGCGGCTCTCGAGCCTCTGGCTGCGGCTCGTGACGCCCCTCTACGCCGAGATCGGCCGCAAGCTGATCGACAGCATCTGCCATCCGACCTGCGTCGAAGACGACTCCGCCCTGCGCGATTTCGGGATCCGCCCGCTCGGGGTCCCCGCCGCGATCGCTCGTGCGCTCGAGAACGAGGACCGCGCGTTCGCCGAGACCCGCTGGTCCGATGCGCTCTCGTCTGCGACTCCCGCCCGCGGCTTCGGCGGTCGGCGGCTCGGCAACCGCCTCGTCGACTCGCGCGTGATCGACGTCGAGACGACGCCGGCCCGCGCCTTCGCGCCGATCCGCCGCATCGGGGGCGCGGCCGGCTGGTATGCCTTCGATGGCCTCTGGCGGATCCGCGGCCTGCTCGACCTGCTGATCGGCGGCGTCGGCCTGCGCCGGGGCCGCCGCGATCCCGAGACGCTTCGTGTCGGCGACACCCTCGACTGGTGGCGCGTCGAGGCCTACGAACCCGATCGCCGGCTGCGCCTGTTCGCCGAGATGAAGCTCCCCGGTCGCGCTTGGCTCGAGTTCGAGGTCGAGCCCGCGGAGCACGACGGATCCGCCGGCCGCAGCGTGCGCATCCGGCAGACGGCGACCTTCCATCCCGCCGGCCTCGCGGGCCTCGCCTACTGGTACGGCGTCTACCCGCTCCATGCTCTGGTGTTCCACGGCATGATCCGGGCGATCGGGGCGCGGGCGGTCGAGCGAGACGACGACGCGCCTTGAGTGTCCGCGCTGGCGGCGACGCCGACGCCCCTTCTCGCCCGGGCATTTCGAAACGGCCGTCGCCTAGCCGCGCGCGTCGAAGACCGTCCGCGCGATGCGCATCGCGTCGATCGCTCGCGGAAATCCGCCGTAGACGACGAGCGTGAGCAGCATCTCCTCGATCTCGGCGCGCGTCAGCCCGTGGTTCAGCGCGCCGTGCAGATGGATCTCCAGCTCGTGGACCAGGTTGAGGGCCGCGAGGACGGAGATCACGACGAAGCTGCGATCCCGGCGCGAGAGCGCGGGACGCGTCCAGACGTCGCCGAAGGCGTAGTCCATCACGAGCTCGCCCATCGCGCCCTGGGATTCGAGGATCTGCCGCTCGGTCGCCTGAAGATCGAGCCCCGGTTGGCCGAGCAGCGTCTTCAGGAGATCGAGACCATCCGCGCGCCGGCGGGCCGGATCCTTCGCCTCGAGCGGCGCCGGGGGCGTCTTCCGCTTCGCCCCGCCCTCGCGCTGGGCGATGACCTCGTTCGCGATGCCGGCGCCGGCGAGCGCGAAGGGCAGCCCCGCATACGCCCCGATCTGCACGAAGATTTCGTCGATCTCTTCGGGCCGCAGACCGTGGTTCAGCCCGCCGCCGACATGCGCGCGGAGCTCGGTCTCGCGGCCCAGCGCGGTCAGGAACGCGATCACCGCGAGACTCCGATCGCGGCGCGAGAGACCCTGCCGCGCCCAGACCTCGCCGGCGCCGACCCGCAGCGCGAGCTGCCCGACGGCGCCGAGCCCCTCGAAGAACG
>CAZFKD010000735.1:0-1878 GCA_964519695.1 uncultured Spirochaetaceae bacterium | reverse complement strand
TGCCAGGCGGCGAGGCTCGCGAGCGCGCGCGGCACGTCCGCAGCGGGCACGACGACGCCATGCCCGGCCTCGCTGCGCGCGACATGGACCGTGAAGCCTTCGGCCTGCAGGACGAGGGCCCACTCCTCGGCTTCGCGTTTGCGCGGCGTCGTCGGAAGGCGCGGATCGAATACGAGGGCTTCGCCTGATTCCATGACCGCGGCGTAGGGTAACGTTCAGGGCGCCCGCGACCGATGGGAACGCGGGCGATTTTCGACTGGCCGGACGGGACCTGTTCGCAGGCGCCCGCTGTCTGCACGGCTGCCAAGGAGATGCGATGCCCAGCCCCCGGACACCGACCCGAGCGCTCATCCGGGTCGAGCGGATCGCCCTGCGCGGTCCCGGGGTCGTGATCCTGACGGGGCCTTCGAGCTGCGGAAAGGGCGAGGTCGCGAACGCGCTCTGCGACGTGCTGTCGATCGATCCCGCCCGGCATCTGTCGATGGGCGCGATCCTGCGCTCGACGGTCCTGCGCGCGAAATCCGAGCCCGAGTTCGCCGATCATCTCGACCACAAATATGCGCTCTCGGCCCGCACGAGCGTCTTCGACTGCATCGATACCAACGACGAGCTCGACCAGAAGGTCCGGCGCCATCTGCCCGACCTCGAGCGTTATTTCGGGCGGACGCCGTCGCGCTTCATCTCCGAGGCGGTCTCGGGCAAGCCGCGGGTCTCGCAGCTCGAATGGCTCGAGTTCTGCACCGCGCGCGGGCTGCTCATCCCGAACCGCTGGACCCAGGACCTGATCTCGGCGGAGATCGAGCGCGTGCTCGCGTTCCCGCCCGACGGCCACGACCAGCCCTTCATCCTCGACGGCTATCAGCGCACCGTCGCCGCCGCGCGCCATCTGCTGGCCTTCCTGCGCAGCGTCGACGTACCCGTCGCGAAGGTGCTGCATCTCTCGATCAGCCGGGCCGAGATGAGCGCGCGGGCCGGCAAGCGCGGCCGGGCCGATGACGACGCCGAGGCGCTGAAGAGCCGCTTCGATTTCTATCTGGAGAACGTGCAGCCCTCGGTCGACTATCTGAAGACCGAGCTCGGCGGCGACGCGATCGCCCTGATCGACGCCCATCAGCCCGCCTTCGTCGAGCAGGACGGCGAGCGCGTCTTCCATCTCGAGCGCTCGATCGAGAACGTCGTCGCGACGGCGCTGCGGGCGATCGGTGTGCCGCGGGTGATCGTGCGCGATCTGCTCGAGCGAAGGCACGAAGAGCGCGCGGGCGCCTGAGGCGGGCGGCGGCGTGGTCCTGCTGCCCGAATCCATGCCGCTGCCGACGCCGGAGTCGGACGATCTCGGGCGCTACCTCGAGGACACGATCACGATCGACTGGCAGACCCCGAGCGTCTCCGCCTGCGCGCGCCGCCTGCTCGCGGGCGCGGTCTCCGCGGAAGAGGGCCTCGAGCGGCTCTTCCGCTTCGTGCGCGACGAGATCGCGCATTCGTTCGATCGCGAGCCGGACGAGGCGGGCTCCGGCGCCGCGATCCGAGGGGCGAGCGGAGCGGCGAACGTCGCGGCGAAAGGAGCGGCGAATGGAGCATCGAACGCCGCGCCGGGCGAACGCGCAGGCGCGCTGTCGGATGCGCTGCACCGCCGCGGCATCACCTGCAGCGCGAGCGAGGTCCTCGCCCTCGGCCATGGCCTCTGCTTCGCCAAGAGTCATCTGCTGGCGGCGCTCGCGCGCTTCGCCGGCCACCCGACCGGATTCTGTTATGCGCGCCTCGTCGACGACGAGCGCCCGGGCCGCTTCGTGCTGCACGGCTTCAATGCCGTCTTCTGGGCAGCGACCGGGCGCTGGCTTCTGCTCGATGCCCGCGGCGATCGGCCGGGGATCGCCAGCG
>CAZFKD010000734.1:0-1883 GCA_964519695.1 uncultured Spirochaetaceae bacterium | reverse complement strand
CCCGTTCGCGAAGGCGAGGAAGAGCACGGCCAGGATCAAGCACGATACGAGCATGCGCGGCGGGCTCCTTGCCTCGAGACCTACGACCGGGCCCCGCCCGGAGTTACCCGCCGGACCGAAAGAATGAAAATGAAAAGGCGGAATGAAGGAACGAATGCGCCGGGAAGTCCGCCCGCCGCCTCCGCGCCTCGCCCGCTCCGCTAGATTGCCCGATCGAGGCAGGGCCCCCGCGATGACGACGCATCCGACCACCGATTCGAGCACAGACCCGAGCACCATTTCGAACACCGAGCCCGCGCTCCTCGAGCCCCTCGGCCTCGACCATGTCGTCCTGCGCGTCACCGATCTCGAACGCGCGCTCCGCTTCTACCGCGACGCCCTCGGATTCCCCATCGAGCGGCGCATCGACGCCCTCGGCCTCGTCCAGCTCCGCGCCGGCGCAGCGCTGATCGATCTCGTCCCGGTCGACGCGCCGCTCGGCCGCGCGGGCGGCGGCGCCCCCGATCCCGAGGCGCGCAACGTCGATCATTTCGCCCTGCGCCTCGCCCGCTTCGACGAGGCGGCGCTGCGCCGTTTCTTCGCGCGCTGGTCGATCCCGGCGAGCGAGACCGCTGAGCGCTACGGCGCCGATGGCTACGGGCCCTCCATCTACCTGACGGATCCCGACGGCAATACGGTCGAGCTGAAGGGCCCGCCGACGCGCGGCCTCGAGCCCCGGGCCGATTCGACCGGCGGACCCGCCGCGAGCGAGCGCCGGGTTTCCGCCGGATCCGGCGTCGGCGCCAGCGTCGACACGGCTCGCGGCGACTGCATCGGCCGTGGTCCCGGCCTCGGCCTCGAAGCGACCCGGCGCGCCGTCCTCGCCGCCGCCCAGGAGATGGAGCGATGCGGGCTCGTCGAGGGCACCGCCGGCAATCTCTCGGCCCGGGCCCGCTCGGGCCAGATCGTCCTGACGCCGACGGCCATGCGTTATGCCAGCATGACCCTCGACGACCTCGTCGTCACCGATCCGGACGGCCGCGTGCTCGAAGGCAGCCGCGCCCCGACGACGGAGCTCGCCCTGCATCTCGCCTGCTTCCGACGCCATCGCGACATCGCCGCCGTCGTCCATTCCCATCCCGTCCACGCCTCGATGTTCGCCGTCGCGGCACGCCCGATCCCGTGCGCGATCGAAGAGCTCGAACTCTACGTCGGCGGCGACGTGCCCGTCGCCGCCTATCATCGAACGGGGAGCGAGGCGCTCGGCATCGCCGTCGCGGAGCTGCTCGAGGATCGCGCCGCCGCCCTGCTCGCGAACCACGGCCTCGTCGTCGTCGCGGCGAGTCCGGCCGAAGGGATCGAGCTGACGAAACTCGTCGATCGCGCGGCCCGGATCATGGCGGGCGCAGAACGACTCGGGAGCCCGGCCGCACTCCCCGAATCGAACCGCGCCGAGTTCCGCGCCGCCTATCTCGCCCGCCGCCGCGGCTGAGCGGATCGACATCGCGAAGTTGCTAGGCGCAAGCCTCGCGCAGCGCTCCTTCGAGCGTCGGATGTACGAAGTCGAAGCCCGCCTCGACGAGCTCCGCCGGCACGACCTGCCGACTCCCGAGCAGCTCCCCCGCCATCGGGCCGAGCGCCGCGCGCAGTGCGAATCCCGGAACTGGCAGCTTCGCCGGTCGCCGCAGAACGCGCGCCAGGGTCTCGGTCAGCTCGAGGTTGCGGACGGGCGTCGGCGCAACCGCGTTGACCGGACCGCGGAGCGACGCGTGCTCGAGCGAGAACAGGGTCGCCTCCACCAGATCCTCGAGATGGATCCACGGAAAGAACTGCCGCCCATCGCCCAGCTTCCCGCCCAGCCCGAGCGAAAAGGGAATCCGCATCAGCGCGAGGGCCCCGCCCTC
>CAZFKD010000733.1:785-1885 GCA_964519695.1 uncultured Spirochaetaceae bacterium | reverse complement strand
GAGCCCGTCGAGGTCGAGAGCCGTGCCGGCGCGCAGCTCGACGTAGGCGGCCGCCCGCTCGCCGAAGATCCGATCGGGCATGCCGATCGCCGCGACGAGGGCGACGCTGGGATGCAGCGCGACGCCCTCCTCGATGGCCGCCGCCGAGAGGTTCTTGCCGCCGCGGATGATGATGTCGTCCGTCCGCCCGATGACGCGCAGGTAGCCCTCGGCGTCGAGCTCGACGAGATCGCCGAGGCGCATCCAGCCCTCCGCCGTGATGAGCTGCGCGTTCGCCTCCGGCGCCCCGAGATAGCCCTGCGAGACGACCGGCCCCTTCACCGCCGGCTGCCCGCGGCCGCTCGCCGTGACGTCGCGGCCCTCGGCGTCGTAGAGCCGCAGCCGCATCTCGGGGATCGGGCGGCCGGCCGTCGTGAGCCGCTTGTGCGGCGGATCCTCGGGGCGCGTCGCGCTGACGGCGCCGGTCTCGTTCGAGCCGTAGAACTGGAGCACGCTGGCGCCGGTCTGGACCTCGAAGCTGCGCGCCTGCCGCTCGGGCACCGCTTCGCCGCCGGTGAAGAGCGCGCGCAGGGCGAGGTCGCGCTCGCCGTCGAAGCCGCCCGATTCGAGCAGCAGGATGAACTGGGTCGACACCGCCGCGAGCACCGTGACCCGATGCCGTTCGAGGGCATCGATCGTCGCGCGCGCCTCGAATCGGCGCGTGAGGATCGTCGGCGCACCGAGCAGCGTGGGCGTGAAGTGGCCGGTCCAGAGGCCGAAGCCGACGGGGGCCGGCAGCGCGCTCATGAAGACGTCGCCCGCGCGCAGCTGGCCGACGTCGACCGCGAGGCGGTGGAAGTGGAACCAGCGCAGCTGATCGTGGATCACGATCTTGGGCAGGCCGGTCGTGCCCGAGGTCGTATTGAGGAGCGAGACGTCGCGGGCGGTCAGGGCGCGCGGGGCGAGCTGGCGGGCGAGGGCGTCGCCGTCGACGGGCCCGCTCTCGGGCGCGGGCTGGCCGCAGAGCGTGATCGGGTCGTCGGCGAAGCCGTCGCCTTCGAGGACGAGATGGTGCTCGATCCGGAGGCCGCGCTCGCGCAGGCGGGCGACCCGGGCGGCGG
>CAZFKD010000733.1:0-775 GCA_964519695.1 uncultured Spirochaetaceae bacterium | reverse complement strand
GAGATGAGGGTGCGCGCCGCGGCGAGGTTCAGCAGATGGGCGAGCTCGCGCTCGCCGCAGCGCGGGGCGAGGCCGAGGCAGACGAGGCCGCAGCGCTCGGCGGCCTGATAGGCGATGTGGAAGGCCGTGCCGTCGGGTACCCAGACGGCGACGCGCTCGCCGGGCTCGAGCCCGAGGGCGAGGAAGACGCGCGCGAGGCGATCGGCGGCGGCGTCGTAGCCCGCCCAGTCGAGGACGCGGCCGTCGACGACGTAGGCGGGATCCCGGGGCCGATCCCGGGCGAGCTGGCGGACCCGCTCCGCGAGGGAAGCCGGAAACTGCATGCTAGGCCTCGAAGGTGATCGGGAGCTTCCAGTAGCCCTGGACGTACTCGGTCCGCAGACGCTCCGAGCCCGCCTCGTCCCATTGATAGTCGGGAACGCAGGCGAGCAGCTCCTCGAGGCAGATGCGGCCCTCGAGACGCGCGACGTTGACGCCGAGGCAGGAATGGGGCCCGTAGCCGAAGGAGAGGATGCGCGGCGGCCGCCGCCGGATGTCGAAGCGATCGGGATCCGGGAACTCGCGCTCGTCGTGGTTGCCCGAGGGATAGAGGAACATCACGCCCTGGCCCGGCTTCATCAGGGCGCCGGCGAGCTCGACCGGCCGCGCGACCTGGCGCATCAGGAACTGGGTCGGCATGTCGTAGCGCAGGCCCTCGTTGTAGGCGTCGGGGATCAGGCTCGGGTCGAGGGTGCATTGCCGGCGCTGGTCGGGATGTTCCGCGAGCCGGCGCACG
>CAZFKD010000732.1:0-1887 GCA_964519695.1 uncultured Spirochaetaceae bacterium | reverse complement strand
CGTCGCCGCCGCCGCCGACCGCGCAGGCGCCGGCCGAGGCGACTCCGACGCCGCGTGTCGCGCCCGACGAGACGGTGGCCCCGCCGCCGACCGGGGCGAGATCCGAGGTGCCGACCGAGGACGTTCGACCGCCCGCGATCGAGCCGCCCGGGCCCGCGATGGAAGCGCCGACCGACCGCGAACCGGCTGCCGAGGCAGCGCCCGCCGAGGCGCCGCCCGCCGAATCGGTGACGCGCGATGCGGACGCCGCGAGCGCCGTCGGAGTCGATGCCGATGGGTATGGCAACCCGTAGGCAAGCGTTTCGCAGGGCCGCCCAGGCCTGCTCAGGCCGATCCGGTGTGGGCCGATAGGGAGCCAGGAGGCGCCCGATGCCCGCGACGATTCTCTGTGTCCAGGAAGACCGCGAGGTCGGACGCGCGTTTGCGCAGGCCCTCGAGGCCGACGGGCACGAGGTCCTCTTCGGCAATGACGGCCGCCGGTGTCTCGAGATCGCGGCCCGCCAGACGCCCGACCTGATCGTGCTCGATCTCTACCTCTCGCGTCAGGACGGATTCGAGGTGCTGGCGGCGCTGCGCGAGCGACCGATCTCGAAGGCGATCCCGGTTCTCCTGCTCTGTCGCGGCGACGTGACGCGCGAGATCGTCGGCCGGGCCGAGCTGCTCGGCGCGATCGGCGTCGTCAGCGCGTCGATCTCGCCGGAGCAGCTCGCGGCGCGCGTCGCGACGATCCTCGAGCGGCGCGACAAATCGGCCGGGGGCGCGCCCCGCACGCCGAGCCACGGGACCCTGCGCGAGCTGCCCGTCCCGGAGCTGCTGCGCGCGATCCAGCAGGATGCGCTCGACGGCGTCCTGCTCCTCGATCACGGCCGCAAGAAGAAGGCGATCGAGTTCCGCGGTGGCTGGCCCGTCGCCGTTCGTTCGAACCTCGTCTCGGAGTGTTTCGGCAGCTATCTCGTCGAGAAGGGGCTCGTCAGCCAGGGCCAGCTCGACGAATCCGTCGCGCGGATGCGCACGGGCGAGGGCCTGCAGGGCGAGATCCTCGTCGCGATGGAGGTGCTCGACGAAGAGGACGTCGTCGATGCGCTCGAAGGCCACGCGCTCGAGAAGTTCCTCGAGATCTTCGCCTGGCGGGACGGCCGCTTCGCGATCCGGCGGGCGGCCCTCGTCGAGAAGGGCTCCGCGATCGGCATCGAAGGGCATCCCTCGAAGCTGATCGTCGACGGCGTCCGGCGCCAATATCCGCTGAAGCAGATCGATCGTTATTTCGCCGCGCATCGCGACGCCTTCCTCGTTCCCCATGGCGACGTCGAGGCCGACCTCGATCTGCTGACGCTCGGCGCCGAAGAGATCGCATGGCTGCGCGTCCTCGACGGCACGACGCGGATCGCCGAGCTCGAGCGCGCGCCCGAGTCGATCCGCCGGCTCGCGTTCGCGCTGCTCTGCATCGACGCGCTCTGCGTCGAGGGGCGGGCCGGTGATCGCGCGGCGTCGCGCAGCGCGATCGGCCATGTCGGCGAAGGCAGGCCTGCGAACGGCCTCGCCGGCAGCGACGAGAAGATGCGCATCGAGCTCGCCGCCCTCGCGAACGGCATGCAGGGCAAGGACCATTTCGGCGTGCTCGGCCTGCGCCCCGGCGCCGGCGACGACGAGATCCGGGCCGCCTTCGCGGACCTCGCCAAGCGGACCCATCCCGATCGCTTCCACGGCGCCAGCACGTCCGTCCGCCACCTCGCCGGGCAGGTCTTCGCCCGCATCCGCGAGGCCCACGCCGCCATCGGCACCGCCGAGGCCCGCGCCGCCTATTCCGTCTCCCAGAGCCAGGGCCGCCGCGAGGCCGAGGCCGTCGACGAGGGGCGCCGCGCCCTCCAGGCCGAGACCGAGTTCCAG
>CAZFKD010000731.1:0-1889 GCA_964519695.1 uncultured Spirochaetaceae bacterium | reverse complement strand
GGTGGATCGGCCGGACGCGCGTTCCGTCGCCGCGGACGACGTCGCAGGGATGGGTGACGTCCCAGGTATCGCTCTCGACGTGGGCGTCGCCGCGCCAGATGCCGAGGCCCTTGCCGTCGGCGAAGCCGCCGCTGTACCCGAGCCCCTGCATGTCGACGGCGGGACAGAGCGCCGTCGCCTCGATCACGACCTCGCGGCCGTCGGCCGTGACGGCATCGAAGCGCGCGCTCTTCATGCGGCGCGGGCGACCGGCGTCGTGGAACTGAACGGCGAGCTTCGAGCTCGCCAGATGGATCGCGCCGAATCCCCCGCCCGCGGACGCCGCGTCGGCGAAGCCGCCCTGAGCGATCTCGGCTGTGAAATAGCTCGGCCTTCCGGCGAACTCGGCGATCTGGAGATGGCCGCCGATCGATCCCGCGGAGAAAAAGAGAAAGGCGAAGAGCGACCCCGCGCTCGGCGACGGCGACGGGCCCGTCACCGGCTCGGGGATGCCCATGTTCTCGCGCACGCCCCAGGAATGGTCGCGCGTCGCCCACCAGCGATCGAGCTCGATGCGCTCGCCCGCGAGCTCGAGCCAGCCGCTGCAGTGGCCGACCTGATCGAAGCGGCGCGACTCCTCGACGACCCGGCCGCGCACGCGCGTGAAGCGGGCGGATTCCTCCTGGGCGGGAAAGTCGCCCGTCCATTCGAACTCCGCAGCGACGCCGTCGGCGCCGGTGCGTTCGACGCGCAGGCGCGCGCGGCGCAGGGGCTCGAGGATCTCGACCGAGATCGGGCCGCAATCGGTGACGAAGCGCGGCCGCAGGGAGCGCGACGCGCGCACGTTGAACTGGCGCGTTCCCCGGATCGCGATGAAGCCCGCGTCGACGACGTTCATGTTGTTGTAGACGCCGAGCGTCAGCTGGAGCGTGCCGCCGCCCTTCGGATCACTCGCGGCGAACCAGTAGCGGTCGAAGAAGCGCGGATCGCTCGTGCCGACGTGGTCGAAGGTCGTCGGCAGGGTATGCCAGAGGGTGTCGTCCATGGGTGTGAGCATGATGCGGTCACACTATCATGGCGCCGCGGACTGTCGAGACGATCCGCGAGCGGGATGGGCCTTGGCCGTGCGCATGCGAGGCGACGCAAGGCGCGACGGGAGAAGACGGAGCCATGGACGGGAAGCCGGAGGGTCAGGCCGAGAACGCGGAATTCGAAGCGCGCCTGCTCGCCTGGCTCGCAAAGCGGATGCCGGACGCCGCGGGCCTGCGCATCAGCGGTCTTCGCAAGCCCGGCGCCGGCATGTCGAGCGATACCCATCTCTTCACGGTCCATTCGCGCGCCGGATCGCAGGGCATGGTCCTGCGCTGCGCGCCGCGGGCGGAAGGGCCGTTCCCCGAGTACGACCTCGCGATGCAGTTCGGGATCATGCGGCAGCTCGGCCAGCACACGGACGTTCCCGTACCCGAGGTGCTCTGGCAGGAAGAAGATCCGGCCTGGCTCGGCGTCCCGTTCCTGACGATGAAGGCCGTCGCCGGCGAGCCGCCCCTCGACTGGCCCTCGTATCACGCGAGCGGCTTCTATGCGGATCTCTCGGAGCCGGCCCGCCGCCAGCTCTGGACGGCGACGATCGATGCCCTCGCGAAGCTGCATCGTGCCGACTGGCGCGCGATCGGGCTCGACTTCGTTCCGGGCGGCCGTCCCGGCGACGACCCGGAACGTTATGTCCTGCAGTATTGGCGGCGCTATCTCGACGAATGGATCAAGGACGATCCGCGCGAGGTCGTGCCGGTCTACGACGAGGCCCTCGACTGGCTCGAGAAGCATCGCCCGCCCTGCCCGCGCACCGCGCTCGTCTGGGGCGACGCGAAGCTGGGCAACGTGCTGTACCGGGTCGGCTCGGGCGATGCGGC
>CAZFKD010000730.1:0-1891 GCA_964519695.1 uncultured Spirochaetaceae bacterium | reverse complement strand
GGGCAGAGGCCGCGCGGCCGCGCGCCGACCTCGTCGCGGACGTCGCCCGCGCGCCCGCCATCGCGTTCGTCGCGGCGAGTGCCCCGATCTCGGCTTGACGGCGCACGGGCGCTCGCGAAGAATCGCCGGCGATGTCGATCCCCCCCTCCCAGCCGTCGGCTCGAGCCCACTGCCGCTGCCGTGCAGCCGCCGGCCTCGGGCGATGCGGGCCGATCCTGCTGCTCGTCCTCACGGCCGCCGTCGCGGCCTGCGCCGGCCGGAACGCCGAGAAGATCTCGGCCGATGTCGTTCGGCGGGACCGCGCGGCACGCGAGGCGCTCGAAGTCGCGATCGCCGAAGACCACGCCGCACTCGCCGACCTGATCGCGTCGGATCGCTTCGCCGAGCTCGAGGCCGTCTATGCCGATCCCGAGCTCCGGGCGATCGCCCTGCGACTCGTCGAACATACGCAGGCGCTGCGGCGGCTCGACGACACGAACGTGCTCGCCCCGGTCGTGCCGTGAACGGAGCGCCGTCGTGAATGAACGGGACCGGGCGCGCGGGCCGCAGGCCGCCGACCGCGAAGCGGGGGTCGCGCTGCGCTCGGTGGTCGTGCTCGCGGGGGGCGTCGGTGCGGCGCGCTTCCTGCGCGGCGTCGTGCAGTGCGTCGCGCCGGAGTCGTTGACGGCGATCGTGAACACCGGCGACGACCGCATCTTCTACGGCGTCCACGTCTCGCCCGACCTCGACATCGTGACCTACACGCTCGCCGGTCGGATCGATCCCGAACGCGGCTTCGGCCTGGCGGGCGACCGCTTCTCGCTGATCGAGCGCCTGCGCGCCCTCGGCCACGAGACCTGGTTCCGCCTCGGCGACGCCGACTTCGCGAACTGCCTCCACCGCACGCTGCGCCTCGCCGAGGGCGCCCGACTCGACGAGATCACCGACGCGCTGCGCCGCGACCACGGCCTCGGCTTCCGCATCGTCCCGATGTCGAACGATCCCTGCCCGACCCGCGTGTTGCTCGAAGGCGGGCGCAGCGTCCATTTCGAGGAGTATCTCGTGCGCGACGGCGCACCCTCGGACGTCTGCGCCGTCGACCTGTCCGAGGCGGAGCGGGCGAGGCCCGCGCCCGGCGTCGTCGAGGCGATCGCGGGCGCCGATCTGATCCTCGTCGCGCCGTCGAATCCGATCGTCTCGATCGGGCCGATCCGCGCCGTGCCGGCGATCGGCCGGGCGCTCGACAGCGCCGCGTGTCCGATCGTCGCGGTGTCCCCGATCGTCGGGGGGCTGCCGATCAAGGGGCCGGCCCATACGCTGATGCGCGCCTGCGGTCTCGAGGTCTCGGCGCGGGGCGTCGCGGCGCTCTACCGCGATTGGATCGACGGCTTCGTGTTCGACACGCGCGATGCGCAGGCGCGCGCGGCGATCGAGTCGCTCGGTCTCGCGGTCGAGATCCTCGACACGCTGATGGTCGACGCAGCCGCCTCGAAGCGCGTCGCCGAGGCCGCGATCGCGCTCGGAAGCCGGCTGCGATGACGATCGCGCTGATTCCGGTGAAGCGGCTCGAGCAGAGCAAGTCCCGCCTGCTGCCCGAGCTCGCAGACGCCGCGCGCCAGGCGCTGACGCTCGCGATGCTCGAGGATCTGATCGAAGCGCTCGCCCGCTCGGGCTGCATCGAGCGCATCGCGGTCACGACACCGGATCCGCAGGTCGCGCGCCGCGCCGAAGCGGCGGGGGCGGAGGTCCTGATCCGCCCGGAGCCCGGCCTGAACGCGGCGCTCGAAGATGCGGCGCTACGGCTCGCGCCGGCGCCGGACGAAGCGCTGCTGATCGTGCTCGGCGACGTGGCGGGCGCGTTGCCCGAGGATTTCCGGCGGCTGGCCGGCGCGAGCGGCGATGCCTCGGCGGG
>CAZFKD010000729.1:0-1893 GCA_964519695.1 uncultured Spirochaetaceae bacterium | reverse complement strand
CCCGGGCCTGGTCGTCGGCGTGGCCGATCTGCTGGAGCATGCGGCCATTGCCGGGAATCAGGATCGGTCGGCCGCGCAGCAGGCGCTGGAACATCCGCTGCTCGCGGTCGGGCAAGATGTTGCCCGCGCCCATCACCATCGAGAAGCAGACGGTCGAGGCCGGGAAGCGGTTCTCGCGCCACTCGCGCACGAGGATGTCCTCGCAGAGCAGCTTGTTGCGGCCGTATTCCTGCTGGGCCGGGCCGCGCTCCACGGGATGATTCTCCGTGATCGGAAGGAGATCGGAGGCGGCGTAGATCACGGTCGAGCTGATGAAGATGTAATGCTCGATCCGGCCGCGGAAGATCTCGACCATCAGCTCGACCTCTTCGGGCCGATAGGCGGTCACGTCGATCACGGCATCGACGTCGACCGACCGCAGGACTTCGCGCATCTGGTCGGGCTTCGTCCGGTCGGCATAGACGCGCTCGACGCCGAGCGGCAGCTTTGCCTCGCTCTTGCCGCGATTCAGGATCACGACTTCATGGCCCGTGTTCGCGAGGTCGTGGACCAACGCGAGACCGTTGAACTGGGTTCCGCCCATCACGAGGACTCTCATCGCGCGCGTTCCTTTCCGTCGGAGATTCGCCGCACGAGTATCGCGGAAGCGGCGTCGAATGAAAGGGCGGGGCGGTCGGGACGGGCGGGCGGAGCTGCGACCGTCGTACGGACGTGCGGTCGCCGGGTGGTGGACGGAGGCCCGCGGCGCCATCATCGGACGGAACCTCGAAACGTCGGGAACGGAGAATCGAAAGTGGCTGGTCAATACGCGGCGCCGACCCGGGCGCGGATGGATGCGATCTTCGAGCAGGTCAAGAACTGGGGGCGCTGGGGGAAGGACGATCAGGCGGGCGCGCTGAACCTCATCACGAACGACGTGCGCAAGGCGGCGGCCGCCTGCGTGCGCCACGGCCGGACGGTGTCCTGCGCCTACGAGCTCGCGGTCCAGCCCGCGGTCGACAATCCGCATCCGGCGCTCCACATGATGATCGCCGGCGGCGACGATTGCCTCGTCCCCGATCTCGGGCTCGAGACGACCTCGGATTTCGTCGGTATCGCCTTCCACGGCATGGCGACCTCGCATCTCGACGCGCTCTGCCATGTCCACGTCGACGGCAAGATGTACAACGGCTTTCCCGGGACGGACGTGAAGAGCACCGGCGCGAAGCGCAACAGCGTGATGTGCGCGCGGGACGGGATCGTCTCCCGCGGCGTGCTGCTCGACGTGCCGAGGACGCTCGGGTTGCCCTGGCTCGAGCCGGGGACGGCGATCACGCCGGATCAGCTCGAGCAGGCCGAGGCGAAGCAGGGCCTGCGGGTGCGCGAAGGCGACATCCTGCTCGTCGCGACCGGCCGCGATGCGCGGCGCGAGGCGATGGGGCGTTGGCATCCCCTCGAGCAGGGGCTCGCCGGGCTCCACCACGAATGCCTGCCCTGGCTCCACGAGCGCGGCGTCGCCGTGCTCGGCAGCGATTGCATCTCGGACGTCGTTCCGCTCTCGGGCGATAGTGGCTGGTGCATGCCGATCCATCAGGTGACGCTCGTCGCGATGGGCGTGCATCTGCTGGACAACCTGAACCTCGGCGACCTCATGAAGGCCTGCGGCGAGCTCTCGCAATGGGAGTTCCAGCTGACGATCGCGGCGCTGCGGATCGAGGGGGGGACGGGCTCGCCGGTGAATCCGATCGCGCTTCTCTAGCGGCGGCGTTCGGCCAGGTCGCGCGCGGCTTCGGCGCCGGCGCGGCGCATCGCGTCCGTGACGACGGCGAGGCCGCGGCGAAGGGCTTCGCGCTCTTCGTCCGCGAGGCCGGGGGAGGCGACTTCGACGAAGGCGTCGACGAAATCGGCGTACAT
>CAZFKD010000728.1:0-1896 GCA_964519695.1 uncultured Spirochaetaceae bacterium | reverse complement strand
ACGCGATGGACGGAGCGCGCGCCGGACTCGAGCGTCTGTTCGAGCTCGAGCCCGGCGGCGACCTGGCGATCGCGGTCGTCTTCGCCCCCGGCGCCGAGACGAGGGTCGTCTCCGATGCGAATCCCGATTTCACGCATCGATCCGGACTGGATCCGATTTCGGAGACCAGCGGGCGGGCCGGCGAGCGCGGCCTGCTGCGGCTCGAGCCGGGCCGGACGCGTCTCGTCCAGTGGTTCGACGCGCCGCCCGATCCGATCGCGCGGGCGGCGGAGGCCATGGCGGCGCCGGACGATTTCGCGGCCTACGACTGCGAGACCTGTCATGCGGTCCGCGAGCGGGTCACCGGCCCGGCCTGGCAGGAGATCGCCGCGCGCCATGCCGGGGCGAATCGCGAGGCGACGATCGAGCGGCTCGCCCAGCATGTTCGCGAGGGCAGCGTCGGGCGCTGGGGATCCGTCGCGATGCCGGCCCATCCCGATCTCGGGCGCGCCGAAGCCGCCGCGCTCGCCGCGCGCATCCTCGCGACCGAGCCCGAGACCGACGATTCGGATCCGCGCGCGGAGGCGCTCTCGGGGGTCGCCTCGACCTACGACGCCGACGTCGGGCCGCGGCCCGCAGCGCTCCATCCCTCCCTCGCCTCGACGCCGATCGATCCGCCGGATCTCGAGCCCCGCTTCACGCCGCAGGTCGGGGGGCTCGCCTTTCTGCCGGACGGACGCCTGGCCGTCGCGACCTGGGATCGCGACGGCGCGGTCTTCGTCGTGTCGAACGGGCAGGGCGCGCCGGGGGACGTGAGGATCGAGCGCATCGCCGAGGGGCTCCACGAGCCGCTCGGGCTCGCCTTCGCGGGCGGCGCGCTCCACGTCATGCAGAAGCAGGAGATCACGCGCCTCGTCGACCACGACGGCGACGGCTGGACCGACGAGTACCGAACGCTCGCGAGCGATTGGTCCGCGACCTCGAACTTCCACGAGTTCGGCTTCGGTCTCGCCGCCGTCGACGGGGATCTCTACGCCGCCCTCTCCGTCTGCATCCTCCCCGGCGGCAAGAGCTGTCCGGAACAGACGGAGGATCGCGGCAGGGTCCTGCGCGTCGCGCTCGCGACCGGCGAGACCGTGCGCGTCGCCGAGGGCCTTCGGACACCGAACGGTGTCTCTGCTTCTCCTGACGGAGCGATCTTCGTCACCGACAATCAGGGCGACTGGCTGCCTGCGAGCAAGCTGATCCGGATCGAGCCGGGCGCCCACTACGGCTGGCGCGCGCCGAATGCATCGCTCGGCGCGGCGGCCGCGGGCGAAGAAGCGCCGAGCACCACACCGCCCGTCCTCTGGCTGCCGCATAACGAGGTCGCCAACTCACCGACCCAGCCCGTCGTCCTGCAGCACGGGCCGTATGCGGGACAGATCCTCTTCGGCGACGTCTTCCAGGGCGGACTCAAGCGGGCGGTCCTCGAACGCGTCGGCGGCCGATGGCAGGGGGCGGCCTTCCACTTCTCGGGCGGGATGCGGGCGCCGGTCCACCGGCTCGCCCTGGGCCCGGACGGAAGCCTCGTCGCCGGCCAGATCGGGAGCCGCGCCAATTGGGGCGAATTCGGCAAGCCCTGGTACGGCCTCGAATGGCTGCGCTTCGGGCGCGAGCCCGCCTTCGAGCCGATGCGGGTCGCCCTGCGGCGGGACGGATTCGACGTGGTCTTGAGCCGACCGCTGGCGCCGGACGCCCGTCTCGATCCGCAGCGCTTCCGGGTCGAGGACTGGTACTACGTGCCGAGCCCGCAATACGGCGGGCCGAAATACGACCTGCGCCGGCTCGCGGTCTCGAACGTGCGCGTCTCCGCCGATGGGCGGATCGCATCGCTCGATCTCGCGGGGCTCGAGGCCGGTCGGGTCGGCTACCTGC
>CAZFKD010000727.1:0-1910 GCA_964519695.1 uncultured Spirochaetaceae bacterium | reverse complement strand
GCCTACACCCGTGGCCCAGCGACCCTCGCGATGAGCGCCGCGAGCCTCGCCGAGGCGGCGCCGGGCCGCTTTGCGCTCGGGATCGGCGCGTCGTCGAACGTGATCGTCGAGCGCTGGAACGGCATCCCGTTCGAAGCGCCGTACCAGCGTGTGAAGGACACGCTGCTCTTCTTGCGCCGCGCGCTCGCCGGCGAGAAGATCGACGAGCGCTTCGCGAGCTTCGCCGTCCAGGGATTCCGGCTCCAGACGCTGCCGCTCGCGAGCCAGCCGCCGATCCTCGTCGCCGCCTTGCGCGAGGGCATGTTGCGGCTGGCGGGCCGACACGGCGACGGTGCGATCCTGAACTGGCTCTCGGCCGAAGACGTGCGCCGGGTCGCGCCGATCGTCCACGCCGGCGGCTCCGGCAAGCAGATCGTGGCGCGTCTGTTCGTCATCCCGTCCGCGGATCGCGCGCTCGCGCGGACGATCGCCCGGCGCGCCGCCGCGGCCTATCTGACGGTGCCCGTCTACGCCGCCTATCACGAATGGCTCGGGCGCGGCGAGATCCTGAGCGATCTCTGGCGCCACTGGAAGGTGGGGGACCGGGCCGCCGCCGTCGCGGCGATACCCGACGAGGTCGTCGACGCCCTCGTGATCCATGGGTCTGCGGACGAATGCCGCGAGCACGTCGAGCGCTACCGCGAGGCGGGCGTGACGACGCCGGTCCTCGCGATCCTGCATTCCGATGACCTGCGCACCGCCGTCCGGCAGCTCGCTCCCCGCTAGCGGATCCCGCCCGAAATCCGTCCCGATCGCAGCGATTCCGGGACGACGCGGCTCAGCCTGCGCGTCAGGCCGGCCGATGACACCCCGGAGTTTCCACCCCAGGGGCCGGTCGACATGGCGGAAGATCCGATCGCGGCGATGGCCCTGCGTGAGCTCGAGATCCGGTCGCGCGAGCTGCCGCTCGAAGCGCAGATGATGGAATGCGTCGACCTGCTGCAGTCGCCGGAGCTGGTCGTCGACGAGCTCCTGCGCAGCGTCGAGCAGATCCGGACGGCGCCGCCCGAGCGGGGCCGCCTCGAGCTCGTGAAGGACGCGCCCGAGCAGACCGAGGGCGCGTTCTTCTATCCCGCCCGTGAGCTCTTCGTGCGGGGTGACCGCTGCTCGTTCACCTGTCTCGGGACGTCGATCGGATTTCGCACGGCGGGCGCGGCTTCCGGGCCGGCCCCGAACGGCCCCGCGCTGCATGCGATCGACTTCGCCGCAGTGACCTGCGAAGCGCGCCCGATGCCGGTGCTCGGGTTCACGGCCCGGAGCGATTCCGAGAGCGCCTATCCGATCCTGCTCCGAGCGCTCGCGAGCCTGATCGAGCTGACGCGCCCGCGCCGCTTCGACCTGCTCGATCGCGAGATCTATCGCGGACTGCTCGGGCCGGCGCCCGCATTCGACCTCGCGCTGGTGCTCTGGGACGAAGACGATCCGCAGGATCCGCGCCGCTCGCTCTGCGAGCTCTCGCGGGACCTGGCCGAGGTCCTGAAGAAGACGCTGCAGGCGGAGCCGCGATTTCCGCCGGTGCTGCTCGATTTCGTCTGTCTGCGGATGAACGCGAAGCGCTTCGACGGGCGCCTTCGCTTCGTCTGGCGGGTGTAGCCCGATGAGTCGAAAGCGACGAACGACGCGGCCGCGCGCTGCGGGCAGTGGCCTCTGGCTCCGGCTCGACGCGACTCTGAACTGTGTCTCTGGCGGGGGGGGCGGAGCGGGCGAGCTGCTCGGTATCCCGCTGGCTGCGCTCGTCGGGAAGCCCTTTCCCGGGGCCGCGCCTTTCGCCGAGGGGGAGACGATCGCCGAGGTGCTCCGCGGCGTGGTCGACGGCTCGGCGGGCGCGCTCGTCGTCGCCGAGCTCCGCAGCGCGGGCGCCCCCCGCTGGG
>CAZFKD010000726.1:0-1919 GCA_964519695.1 uncultured Spirochaetaceae bacterium | reverse complement strand
TGTTCGACCTGCGCTGAGAAATGCGCGTGGCTGCGGTCGGAGCGCACGCGGTACTCCGGGCCCGGGCCCGCGAGATCGCCGTCGGCGCGAGCCTCGGTCGCGCGCGACCCCGGTCCGCGGAAGGCGACCGCGGCGCGGACGTCCGCGAGCCGGCGGGCGAACTCCGCTTCGATCCCGTCCGCGTTCGCCGCCGGGTCGATGCGAGCGAAGACGACCGCGCGCCCGATGCCGTCGACGCGCTCGAGGAGGCCCTCGGGCAAGCGGAATTGTGCTGCGGGAAAGCTCTTCCAATCGGGATCCGCGCTCGCGTTCGCGTCGAACGCGAAGCCGCCGAGACAGATCGGACTGCCTTCGGGCCGCGCGGCGCCCGCGATGCGGAGCCGCGCCGACAGATCGCGATGCCAGGCGCGCACGGCGGCGAAGCGCTCGGCGCCCGCGTGCTCGAGCTCGTCGAGGCTGCCCCAGGCCATGAAGAGCTCGCCGGCGAGGGCCCGCTCCCAATACGACCGATCGCGGCTCCCCGCCCAGGCGAAGGCCCGCAGTCCGTCGGCGGCGGCGAGCGAAGGCAGGGCTTCGACCCAGGCGAGTAAGCCGGTGCGCCCGGATGCCTTCGCCTGCGCCATCGCCGCGCGGATCTCCGCTGCGAGGGCCGCGGGAATCGCCGGCGGCGAGACCGATGCGGCGCTCATCGGGCCCGGCTTCCGACCGGCGTCAACGGGCCGCGCACGCCGGTCAGGATCTGCGCCGAGCCGAGCAGCAGGACCTCGCGCTCGATCTCGAGGAAGCCCGCGCCCGAGAGCATTCCGCGAATCGCGTCCGGCGGCGGCAGATAGGCCGTCGATTTCGGGAGGTAGTGATAGGCGCTGCGGTCGGAGAGCAGCCCCCCGACGAAGGGCACGATCCGATCGAAGTAGAGCGAATGCGCCGAGCGCAGCGGCCCGAAGGCGGGCCGGTCGACGTCGACGAGCGCGATCCGCCCGCCCGGCCGCACGATCCGCGCGATCTCGCACAGCACGCCCTCGAGCGACACGAAATTGCGCAGCGCGAAGCCGCACGTCACGACGTCGACCGAAGCCGTCGCGAACGGCAGCCATTCGCCGTCGCCCTGGACCTTCGGGAAGCGGAGCCCGCGCGTCTGCGCCTGGCGCAGCATCTCGCGGGCGAAATCGACGCCGACGGCCCGGGCGCCCCGGGCCTCGACGAGCTCGCAGAAATCGCCCGTCCCGCACGCGAGGTCGACGACGAAATCCCCCGGACCCACCGCGATCTTGTCGAGCGCACGCCGCCGCCAGCGCTGATCGAGGCCGAGCGACATGATGCGATTGAGCGCGTCGTAGCGCGGCGCGATGCGGTCGAACATCTCCCGCACGCGAACGCGCTTCTCCTCACCGATCGGCAGATCCCCTAACGCCACTGGACCTCCAGACGGCCCGCGCGCGCGAGCGCGAGCGTCTCTTCGAGGGCGCCCGCTTCGCCCTTTTCGCGCAGGCGGGCGAGCGCGCGCGCGACGACGGTGCGCTGAAAATGCAGCGCGACGATCTGCGTCGCCTGGGGCAGGAGCCGCTCGAAGGCGCGCCGGACCGCGTTCTCGTCCTCGCCGCGCGGCTTACGGATATGGTCGTCGAAGAGATCGATCGCGCGCTCGGCCAGCGCGGCGATGCTCGTCGCGTGCTCGGCGGCGAGTTCGAGGAGCGTCTCGAGCGGCAGGCCTTCGCCGAGGATCTCGAGCCCCGCGGCGAGCATGTCGAGATCCGAGCGCGGGAAGCGGCGCTCGCCCCCGACCTCGATCGGCGTCAGGAGCCCAGCTCGGACGGCCGCGACGACCAGCGCTTCGGGCACGCCCGTCTCGCTCGCGAGCTCCTGCTGCGAGAGCGTCCCGTCGCCGACGCTCTCTGCGGCGAGCGAGGCGAGCAGCTCGG
>CAZFKD010000725.1:0-1924 GCA_964519695.1 uncultured Spirochaetaceae bacterium | reverse complement strand
TTCCGCGCGCCCCACCACACCGCGAGCGCCGCCGGCCTGCTCGGCGGGGGCAACCCGATCCGCCCCGGCGAGGCCTCCCTCGCCCATCGCGGCGTGCTCTTCCTCGACGAGCTGCCCGAGTTCGACCGGCGCTGCCTCGAGTCCCTGCGCGAGGTGCTCGAGCAGGGCGTCGTCCGGATCGCCCGGGCGAACGGGACCTGGGCGCTCCCCGCCCGCTTCCAGCTGATCGCCGCGGCGAACCCCTGCGCCTGCGGCGGATACGGCAGCCCCGGCCGCGATTGCCGCTGCGACGATGCGGCGCTCGCGCGCTACCAGCGGCGACTCTCGGGGCCGCTCGTCGATCGGATCGATCTCGTGGTCGGGGTCGGCGAGGTCCCGTGGTCGGTGCTCAATGGTCCCGTCGACGGCCCCTCGAGCGCGGTCGTCCGCGAGCGCGTCGCGCGCGCCCGGACGCGCCAGGAGAATCGCGGCTTCGCCCCGAACGCCGCCCTCCCCGATGCCCGGCTCGACGTCCTCGTCGCCGCCGCGCCCGATGCCCTCGCGCTGCTCGGCCGGGCGGTCGAGCGGCTGCATCTCTCCGCCCGCGTCGCCCGCCGGCTGCTCCGGGTCGCGCGCACGATCGCGGATCTCGAAGGCCGGGCGCAGACCTCGGGCGCCGACGTCGCCGAAGCGCTCTCGATGCGGCAGGTCCGCTAGGCGGCAACGCGAAGCGGCCAGCCGCCGCGGACGGCGCGATCGGCGGCCGACCTCGGCCGGGCTGATCGAAATGCGTACAGCCGTTGCCTGTTTGCGCGCCGACGCCGGTTGACGCAGCGCGCGGTCGACGCCGGCGATTTGCCCCAGCCAGACGCTCGCCGGGCGGGCCCGATGCCGCGGATGGCCTCGGCGGGCGCTGCGGGAACGAACGGCGCAGGGAAAACCCTGATCCCATCCACGGCACTGGCGCGATCGAACCCATGTAGACGAGCCGGCATGCCGGATGCATATGAACTGAATGGGCGATGCAGGACGGGGGCGAGATGCGGAATCGGCGCCGCTCGTCTTCAGAAGCCCGGAAGCCGGCCGATCGAAGCAATGTGACGAGGAGGTTCGCAGTCATGGCCCATCCGACGAGCGTTTCGATCCAGGTCGAGCATTTCTGTCAGGTCCACGAAGTCGAGACCTTCCTCGACCCGCTCGCGGAAGAGGCGCCGGAAGAAGTCAGCCTCTTCGAGCTCGTGGAAGCCGTCGCCGAATACAGCGACTCGGAGCAGGAAGTCGTCGCGACGGTCATGCACATGCTGCGATCCGGTCGCGTACAGCTGCGCGGGAGCTACCCCGAGCCGATCGCGGCGAAGCTCTGCGGCTGAGATCGCTTCCCGGATGCATCGCCGAGCGGCGCCGCTGAAGGCGGCTGGCAGGCAAGTCTGCACGCGTCGGTTCGCCGCGCGACGAGCCGGCCGACGCGCCCGCCGAATCGGCGCGATCGCCCGCCCGCTCGCCGATCGCTGACCTTCCCGCCGAGCCCGCCTATCCTCGCGCCGCTCGCGCGAACGCCCCGCCTCCCGGAGATCTCCCTTGCGGATCACACCGACCGCCCTGCCCGAAGTCCTGCTCGTCGAGCCGACGGTCCACCGCGACGATCGCGGCTTCTTCCTCGAGACCTGGCACGCCGAGAAATACGCCGCCGCCGGCCTCGACGCGCGCTTCGTCCAGGACAACCACAGCCGCTCGCGCCGCGGCACCCTGCGCGGCCTCCACGCCCAGCTCGCCCGGCCCCAGGGCAAGCTCGTGCGCGCCTCGCTCGGCGAGATCTACGACGTCGCCGTCGACATCCGCGTCGGCTCGCCGAATTTCGGCCGCAGCGTCGGCTACGTCCTCTCCGCCGAGAACTTCCGCCAGCTCTGGATCCCGGGAGGCTTCGCCCATGGCTTCTGCGTCGTCT
>CAZFKD010000724.1:0-1934 GCA_964519695.1 uncultured Spirochaetaceae bacterium | reverse complement strand
TTCACCGGTGCGCATACCAACAAGAAGGGTCTGTTCGAAGCCGCCGGCGGCGGCACGCTCTTTCTCGACGAGATCGGCGACATGCCGATCAGCCTGCAGAGCAAGCTCCTGCGCGTGCTGCAGGACAAGGAGATCCGGCCGGTCGGCGGAACCCAGAGCGTCAAGGTCGACGTGCGCATCATCGCCGCGACCCATCAGGACATGGGGCGCGCGATCGCGGAGGGCCGCTTTCGCCAGGATCTCTACTACCGGCTGAACGTGATCCCGATCCGGATCCCGCCGCTGCGCGAGCGTGCCGAGGACATCCCGGTCCTCGCGGAGGCCTTCTTGCGCAAGCACTCGGGCGACGAACGCGCGCATTTCAGCAACGCCGCGACGCGCAAGCTCATGCAGGGCAGCTGGCCCGGCAACGCGCGGGAGCTCGAGAACTGCATCGAGCGCGCCCTCGCCCTGACCGAGGGCCATGAGATCCAGGCGTCGGACATCCTGATCCCCAGCGATGGAAACGCCGAGACGAACGATCTGCACGCGCTGCTGATCCGGCTCGCGCTCGAGCGCCGGATGTCCGTCCGCGACCTGACCGACGCGTACATCGCCGCGGCCCTCGAGGCCGCCGAAGGTCGCAAATCCGAGGCGGCGCGCCTGCTCGGCATGAATCGCCGAACGCTCTACCGACGCGAGGAACGCCAGGATTCGGGCGAGGACGAGGCGGAAGAGTTCGCCACCGCGTGAGGGGCCGAGCGCGGCGGATCCCTTCGACCGCGCGAACTCAGCGCGGCGCGCCGGAGGAGGCCCCGACCCACTCGTCCGGGGCGACCAGCACCGAACATTTCACGTGCCGCAGGACCCGCTCGGTCACGCTCCCGAAGCGCATCGCCCCGGCCTCGATCTGCCCGCTCAGGCCGAGCACCACGAGGTCCGCACGCGAGCGCGCCGCATGCTTCACGATCTCGATCGAAGGCGGGCCGTAGGTCAGGTCCGCGACGGCCCGCACGCCCGCCGCCGCCGTCCGCGACAGGATCGAGCGCAGCGATTCCAGCGCATTCGTGCGCTGATGCCCTGACCGGCTCGCGCAGTCGCGCGGGCGCGGATAGTCATGCTCGCCGCCGGGCTCCTGGATCGCGTGCAGGACCTCCACGTCGGCCTTCAGGCGCCGCGCCCACTGGATCGAGAGGCGGAGCGCATGCTCCGACGCGGGCGAGAAATCGGTCGCCAGCAGGATGCGATGGATGCGAAGTCCAGCGGCCTGTTCGTTCTCCTTGACGAGCAGGATGGGGACGCGCGCCGTGCGCAGCGTTCGATCCGCGACGCTCCCCAGAAAGACGCGATCGAAGCCCCGAAAGCCATGCATGCCCATCACGAGCAGCAGCACGTCCTCCGCATGGGCATGCCGCGCGATCAGCTCGACCGGATCGGCGTCCTCGACGACCGCGGAGATCGGCGCACCGAGCGCCTCGAGGTCGCTGCACCAGCTCTCGAGCGCGCGAACCGGCGAGTCGTTGCGAGCGACCTCCTTCGACGCCGCGTCCGCGGCGCTCCGCTCGGTCGTCGCCCCCGCGCCATGGATCAATCGAACACGCGCGGCACAGGCCCGCGCGATCTCGCAGGCCCGCAGAGCCGCTGCACGCGCATGCGGAGAGAAATCGACGGCGACCAGGACCGTGCTCGGTTCATCCATCACCGGGACCCTCTCGCGACGCGAGTGTCCGGGCGGCCCCGAGCCCGCCCGGTTGCCTCGAAGGGGCGCGGGCTCGCCGACGCCTCACCGGCGCCCGCGCGATTTCGTCCACCCCGCTCACCATCCCCCCATCGCGACCATCAGGACAATGACCGCGACGACACCGGCCATCACGATGACGAACAGCCGCTGTGCGAGCTGATCCCCCGTCGGCGGAGCGGCTTCCTCGTGGGTTGAATCTGCCCGGATTGCTTCT
>CAZFKD010000723.1:0-1938 GCA_964519695.1 uncultured Spirochaetaceae bacterium | reverse complement strand
GCTCGTCGGGCTCATAACCCGGAGGTCGCAGGTTCGAATCCTGCCCCCGCTACCAGTCCAAGCAGGCCCCTCCCGATTCCGATCATCCGATCCGGATCGAGAGGGTCGAGAGGGGCCTTCGTCGTTCCGATCCGCTGGCCCGTCAGTCGACGTAGCGCGGGTCGTAGGCGTCCCTTCCGAAGCGGAAGAAGATGGACGTACGGATCCCAGCCTGGATCTCGTCGCCCCGGAAAACGCCGTCGCTGCCCCGATCGTCGAAGAATCCGTCGAAATCCTGGACGCGGACGCCGTAGCGAACGAAGGTGCTCGTCGAGAACGTCAGGTGGCGGCCGACGTGGAAGTTGATCCCGAGCTCGGGACCGATGCCTGCCGTGAACGACGTCGCGTCGTAGTCGGCCCGGAATCCGTCTACGTCGATGTGGTCCTCGATCCGGCCAACCCCGAGATGGAGCGACGGGCCGATGAAGACGCGGAGCTCTGGCGTTCGGATGAACCCGAATCCGAACGTCTGGTCGAGAGAAAAGCTGGTCCCTTGGACCTGGTTGTGGAGCCCGGCCTGATGGAGGTCCTGGTCGACGAAGTCGACCCCGGCGACGACGCGATAGTTGAAGAGCCGATCCTGCGCGAGATTCGAATCGAAGGCGACACCGAGTCCGACGGCGTCCGTCTCGGTATCGAGGTCGACGAAGACGTCGTCCCGATCCGCGAGCCGCGCGTCGCTGCGGCCGAACGAGAGACTCCCGCCGATGCCGCCCGCGGCGCCCGCCTCGGCGACGAGCACTCCGACCACCACGATCCATCCCGAAACGAACCGGACGAGCCCGACCGAACGATCGAAACCGGAAAATGGACTCACGATCTTCCCCCTCCTGCGCCGGCGGCGCATCAGGCGAAGAATCGTTCGATCACCTCGCCCATGTACGCGATGCCGTCGTCGTCGATGCCGTGGTTGCACGGCAGGATCAGTCCCGTCTCCATCACCCGATCGCAGTTGCCGAGACCGCCCGGCGCGATCCGATGGGCTCTCCTTTTGAACGCCGGCTGGCGCGCAATGTTCCCGCTCCAGACCATCCGCGTATCGATCCCATTCGTCTCCATGTGCTTCTGGAACTCGCCCCGCACGACGCCCGACTCCGGCCGGAGCAGGAAAGGGAACATGTGCCACGCGGTCTCGATCCCGGGCGTCACCTCCGGCAGCACGAAGACCTCCGGTCGCTTCGCGAGGACCCCGCGCAGGAGCTCGAAATTCCGCTTCCGACGCGCGAGGTTCTTCGAGAGCTTTCGCATCTGGACGACACCGAAGGCCGCCGAGATCTCGCTCGGCTCGAAGTTCCAGCCGACCTCGTCGAAGATGAAGAGGTCGTCGTACTCGATTCCGTCGAGATCGCTGAAGAAGCAGCGGGTCCCCTTCTGCGAGCCGAAGAACTTCGGCTCGCTGCGGCGCCCCCAACGCCGCAGGGTGAGGGCGCGATCGACGAGCGCGAGGTCGTCGAGCAGGACCATGCCTCCGGTCCCGGCGGCCGTGATGATGTGGGAGAGGGCGAAGCTCGTGAGCGAGATGTCCGAGCGCGTCCCGGTCGGCGTCCCGTGCAGCGTCGCGCCGAGGCAATCGCAGGAATCCTCGATGAGACGCAGTCCGCGGCGATCCGCGATCGCACGCAGGACGTCCCAGTCCGGGCAGTTGCCGATCAGGTTCGGGATCAGCATCGCTTTCGTGCGCGGGCCGATCGCCGCCTCGATCCGATCGAGATCGACTTGATAGGTGTTGGGCGTGACGTCGACCAGCACGGGAACGAGCCCCGCGCGCACGATCGCCGCGACGTCCGTCGAGAAGGTCAGTGCCGGCGTCAGGATCTCTTCGCCGGGCTCGAGCGCGAGCAGCTCGACGGCTAGGTAGAGCGCCGACGAGCCCGAGTTCACCATCACGCCGCGGGCCTT
>CAZFKD010000722.1:0-1943 GCA_964519695.1 uncultured Spirochaetaceae bacterium | reverse complement strand
ATCCCAATACGCCCTCGGTCGTGATGCGCGTGCCTTCGGCCCGATCTCTGCGTTGCGAGATCTCGGCGTAACGACCGCTACGCCTGCGATCTCGCGCCTTGATCTCGGACCGAATTCACGCACCTCACTCGGTCGGGCGTATTGGGACAGGCTCTAAGCGCGGCGGACCGACGTACGCTCAGATTCGATCGACGCGCTCGGCGTTGCCGCAGAGCAGCGCGTGCTGCTCGTCCGGCGAGAATTCCGAGATCGCCTCGCGAGAGACCTGCCAGGGCGTGTCGTAGTCGAGCATCAGCCGATCCGACGGAAAACTGCTGCCGAACAGCCAGCGCGCCGGGCCGAAGATCTCGAGCGTCTCGCGCACGAGCCGCCGGCTCAAGTCCCCGTTCCAGCCGGTCGCCGACATGCCGAGTCCGGAAATCTTGATCACGGCGTTCGGCTTCTGCCGGATGCCGCGGATATTGCGATGGGCGCAATGGCCTTCGAGCACCGCTTCGACACCGGGCTTCGAGGCGCCCCCCGGCATCAGCCACGGATACGAATTCGCCTCGAGATCCCGGAGATGATGATGCGCATCGACCGCGGGAAGCAGCGCCATGGCCGCCTTCGTTCCCTGTCCCTGGACCGCAGCCCCATCACGAGGCCAGCGCCGTCGACAGACGGCGCGATCAAAAGGATGGCGTCCCCAACGGGGATCGAACCCGTGTTATCGGCTTGAAAGGCCGACGTCCTAACCGCTAGACGATGGGGACGCGCTAGCGGCGCAGTATCGCAGAGGTCGCCGGCATCGCCACCCTGGCGGCCCGCCCCGCTCGCTCGCCGACAGCCTGCGCCGGAATTCGCCGCAGCGAAGGAGGGATCGACCGGAGGCCGGTCGCTAGACTGCCCCGATGTCCGACCGACGCATTCGCTCCGAGCGTGCCCTCAACATCTGGTCGAGCTTTCAGCGCAGCGTGAGCCCGCTCGCGCGGGGCGCGGCGATCATTCCGGCCCCCGAGCTCGATTTCGACGAGATCGGCGGCCTCGCGGCGGCGAAGGAAGAGATCCTGACCTACGCCTACGCCCAGCTGAGCCCGGAGATCTACGGGCGCTGGGGGACGTTTCCGCCCAGCGCGATGTTGATGATCGGCCGGAGCGGGAGCGGCAAGGCGATGCTCGCCGAGGCGCTGGCCGCCCGGACCCAGACGGCCTTCGTGCGGGTCGACGTGCCGCGCATCGTCCTCGACGTGATCCACGGCGTCAGCAAGATCGGCGAGCTGATCCAGGGCTGGTCCGCGGCCCTCGAGGAGATGCCGCCGGTCACCGTCTTCTTCGACGAGCTCCAATACGCCCAGGCCCATGATCTCTCGGCCCATCACGGTCAGCTCCCGGCCGGCCCGATCCTCGACCTCCTGTTCGAGTTGATCGACCGGACCCTCGCGGTGCCGCGCGCCCTCGTCGTCGGCGCGACGAGCTTCCCCGACACGCTGCCCCATGCCTTCGTCGCGCCCGGCCGCTTCGAGCGCATCGTCGAGGTCAATCCGATCTTTCCCGAGGACGTGATCTCCGCGCTCGAGATCCACGCGAAGCACGCGGAGGCCCGCGCGGGCCGCCCGCTCTTCGAACAAGTCCGCTGGCGGGCGGTGGTCGGTACGACGGGCGATCCCTCGATCGGCGACTGGGTCCGGATGCTGCACGGCGTCCTGCGCCGCAAGGCCCGGCTCGAAGCAGGCGGCGAGAAGCCCGAGCCGGTCTCGGGGGAGGACTTCTCGCGCGAGCTGTCGCGCTTCCGCCAGGCGCATACGCGCATCCACATGGACGGCGGCAATTACCTCTGATCCGGGGCGCGTCGCGGGGCCTCCGCGAAGGCCGTGCCAAGTGCCCGGGGCGAGCGGCGCGGGGTTCGTGGCTCGGACGCACGCGTCGAGGATCGCCGGCGCGTCCATCGCCGTGCTGCGCGTGCG
>CAZFKD010000721.1:0-1957 GCA_964519695.1 uncultured Spirochaetaceae bacterium | reverse complement strand
AGATCGAGGTCAACCCGAAGATCAACCTCTCCTTCGCGACCGGCCTGCGCGCGATCCTGCGCCAGGATCCGAACATCGTGCTGGTCGGCGAGATCCGCGACAAGGAGACCGCCGAGATCGCGATCCAGGCCTCGCTGACCGGCCATCTCGTGCTCTCGACGCTGCATACCAACGACGCCGCGAGCGCGCTGACACGGCTCGTCGACATGGGCGTCGAGCCCTTCCTGGTCGGCTCCTCGCTGGTCGCCGTATTGGCGCAGCGGCTCGTGCGCGTGCTCTGCAAGAGCTGCAAGGAGGCCTATACCGCCGCCGACGACGAGCTGCGCGAGATCGGCATCAAGCCGCCGGGCCGCCCCGTGACGCTCTATCGCGGTGTCGGCTGCCCCGCGTGCAGCCAGACGGGCTATCGCGGCCGGGTCGGCATCTTCGAGCTGATGCAGATCGACGACGAGATCCGCGGGCTGCTGACCCAGAACGTGGACGCGAAGACGATCAAGGCGACGGCGATGCGCAAGGGCATGGGAACGCTGCGCGCCGACGGGGCGCGCAAGGTCCTCGCCGGCGTCACCTCCGTCGCCGAAGTCATCCGCGCCACCGAAGAAGAAGGCAGCGCGGCCCAGGTCTGACGGAGGCATTCGTGCCGGTCTATGCCTACAAAGGCGTCAACCAGGCGGGCCGGCCCACCCGGGGCACGGTCACCGCCGAAGGACCGCGCGCCGCCCGCTCGAAGATGCGCGCGTCGGGCGTCTTCCTGACCGAGCTCGAGGAGGCCGAGGGCGAAGCCTCCGCTTCGGCGGCCGCGCGGCCGAACGCCGCCGGCGCCCGCAGCTTCAATTTCGAGTTCAACCTCCCGACCCGGATCCCCGCCCTCGAGAAGGCGATGGCGACGCGTCAGCTCGCGACGCTGGTCAACGCCGGCGTACCGCTCGTCGAGGCGCTCTCGGCGCTCGTCGAGCAGACGGAGCACAGGGCGCTCAAAGCCGTCTTCGCGCGGGTCCGCGAGCGGGTGAACGAGGGCAGCACGCTCGCCGATGCGCTGATCTCGACGGGCCGCTTCGACAACCTCTACGTCTCGATGGTGCGCGCCGGCGAGGCGTCGGGCGCGCTCGACGCGGTGCTCGCGCGGATCGCGGACTATTCGGAGGACTCGGTCCGGCTCAACAATCGCGTGATGTCGATCCTGACCTATCCGATCTTCATGCTGCTCTTCGCGGGGGTCGTCGTCGGCGTGATGGCGACGGTCGTGTTGCCGCAGATCACGGAGCTGCTGATCTCGCAGGACCTCGAGCTGCCCTGGTACACGAAGGCGGTGATCGGGTTCTCCGATCTGCTGCGGGGCTACTGGTGGCTCCTGATCCTGCTCGGCATCGCGGCCGCAGCGGGCTACCGGGCGTTCGGCCGGACGAAGGCGGGGCGCGCCCTGCTCGACCGGTTCTGGCTGCGGGTGCCGGTGATCGGCCGGGTCATCCGGTTGCTCTCGATCGCGCGCTTCACGCGGACGCTGGGATCGCTGCTCGCCAGCCGGGTCAACATCGTGCAGGCCCTCAACATCGCCCGCCACGTCGCCAACAACACGGTCTTCGAGGCCGCCTCGGACATGGCGCGCGACGCCATCCTCGAAGGCGCCGCGCTCGCCAAACCGCTGCGCGCGAGCGGACAGTTTCCGCCGCTCGTGACGACGATGGTCGAGGTCGGCGAGCGCTCGGGCACCCTCGAGAGCATGCTGATCAAGGTCGCCGACACCTACGAAGAGCAGGTCGAGACGAGCGTCACCCGCCTCACCTCCCTGCTCGAGCCGATCCTGACCAGGATTGCGGCGCAGGTCGACGACGGGCCCTGTGTGACCCATATCGGACCCGGTGCTTCGGGGCACTTCGTCAAGATGGTGCACAACGGCATCGAATACGGCGACATGCAGTTGATCGCCGAGTGTTACGACTTGATGGTCCATGGCCTT
>CAZFKD010000720.1:0-1959 GCA_964519695.1 uncultured Spirochaetaceae bacterium | reverse complement strand
GGACGCGTCAGCGACGAGCAGGGGGGCCCGGTCGACCGCTCGGGACGCTAGCTGGTCGCGACGAACGGCCCACTCCACGCCTCATTGATCGAGAAGATCCGCCGCCGCGCCGTCTGATCCCGCCGCGAAGCGCGCCTCGAAGTCGGCGCGCATCCGCGGGAGCGACTCGGCGACGATCGGCTCGAGCGTATGGACCGTCGCTTCGGGGGGACGCCGCACGAAGAGTCCGCGCTCCGGGTCGAGACGCCCGAGCTCGAGCGCGAGCGTCGGCGGCGCGTCCGAATCGCCTTTCTCCACCCAGATCCGGATTCGAACCGCCGGCGGAGCGAACCCGAGACTCGCGAGCTCGCTCTCGCCCAGCGCGTCGGCGACGACGTCGCTCGCGCGAAGCGAGGCGAGGCTGCCGGCCAGCCCCGCCAGCGCCTCGGGGTCGAGATCGAGGCCTTCGGCCGCCCAGGTCCCGTCTGCCTGGACCAAGACGACGGGCCCGGCCGGACCGGCGACCGGCGTCGCGAGCGGCTCGACCTCGTCGGCGAACTCGAGCTCGATGCGGGAGAGCCGGGCCGCGTCGAGGGCGCTCAGCTGCTTGTCGCGATAGGCGGCGAGGCGACGCTCGAAATCGTCGAGGCGCTCCGGCGGGATCCGGTGGAGCGCGCCGCCCGTCGTCTCGACGAGGCGCGCATCGCCTTCGAGGCCGGCGATGCGGAGCTGTCGTTCGTCCCCCTCGCCCGAGGCGGACCAGCGCACCCGCAGCGCCGTCTCGCGCAGCGCGTCCTCGACTGCCGGCGTGACTTCGTCGACGAATCCGCTCGCCTGGAGGTAGGCGAGATCCGAGAGCAGCCGGTTCACCGTCTCCTCGTCCGCGGGCAAGGCCGCCGGCGACTCGATCTGCCAGCCCCGCTCGGCAGCGCGGACGAGCGCGACCTCGAAGAGCCCGCTCCCGGCCGCGTCGGGCGAAGCCCCTTCGCCGGCTTCCGGCCAGGCGATCGCGAGCCGCTCGACCTCGCCCGGCGTGAGCTCGACGATCCTTCGGTCGCGCAGATCGCCGAGCGCCCGGCGCCAGGCGTTGACGCGATAGCTCTCGACGTACGCCACTTCGGGACCGCCGTCCGTCGCGACGTAGACGTTGCCGCCGACGGGGGTCGCCTTGCCGATCCGCAGCGCGCGGCTCGCTCCCTTCGCCTCGAATCGAACGACGGGGGCCCCCTCGGCGAGCCCGAACTGCGCGAGATCGCCGGGCGCAGCCTTCACGCTCCCCGCCCGGGGCAGCTGCGCGAGGGCGCTCGCGATCGCGTCGAGGGTGACCGCATCGCCCGCGCCCTCGACCGGCGAGACGATCCGCCAGCCGCCCGCCCGCCGCTCGAAGCGCGCGGCGACGCCATCGGTCGTCGTCAGCTCGAGCACATCGACGTCCTCGGCCTCGACGTCGGCGAACAGGCGCTTCTCCGATTCGATCGCCGCCTCGCGCCCGGCTTCGCCCTCGATCTCGTAGAAATAGACGAACCCCCCGAGCAGGCAGGCCAGCAGCGCGAGCAGCGCGGTCGTCCGGGGATTCATCGACTAGCTCGCCTTCGCATGCCGCCGCGACCACCAGACGAGCACGCCGACCAGCGCGATCGCCTCGGGAACGACGAGCAGCGAGACGTACTGGAGGAAGCGGAACTGGTCCTGGGACATCTGGAAGGTCGAGGCGCGCGAGACGTTGGGCCGCAGGCTGATCGATTCGACCTCGCCGGCCAGCCAGTTGACGGCGTTGACGAAAAGATCGCGGTTGCCCGCGGTGTCGAGATACTGGTTCGAGGCGAAATCCGAATCGCCGAACACCACGATCCGCCCGGCCTTCGACCCGGCGTCCTCGCCCGCCGCCGGATCCGCTTCCGTCTCCGCGTCGCCCGCGGCCGCCTTCGGATCGTCGCCCGCTTCGTCGCTCGTCGGCGGGAGCATCCCCGCAACACCGAT
>CAZFKD010000719.1:0-1966 GCA_964519695.1 uncultured Spirochaetaceae bacterium | reverse complement strand
CGGACGCCCGACCTCGAGCGCGCCCGGGCACTGCTCGCCGAGGCCGGCTACCGCGGCGGCATCGACCCCGCGACCGGCGAGTCGCTGCGCCTCACCTTCGATTCCTACAACACGACGACCGCCGGCCTGATCCAGCATCAGTACTACACCAACGCCTGGAAGAAGCTCGGCCTCGACGTCCGCATCGAGGCCATGAACTACAACCAGTTCCAGGACAAGCTCCGAAACGGCGCGCATCAGGTCTTCGAGTTCGGCTGGGGCGCCGACTACCCCGATCCCGAGAATTTCCTCTTCCTGTTCTGGTCGGCGATGCGCAACAGCACGAACGGCGGTCCGAACTACGCGAACTTCTCGGACGACCGCTTCGATGCGCTCTTCCTCGAGATGAAGGTCATGGAGAACGGGCCCGAGCGGCTCGCGAAGATCCGGGAAATGATCGCGATCCTCGAGGACGAGCGGCCCTGGATCGAGCTGATGGTCCGCGAGGACTACCTGCTGCATCACGGCTGGCTCGCGAACGTGAAGCCTCCGGCCTCTCGATCCCGACCTATCAGTATCTCGACATCGACGCCGGGCTGCGGGCGGAGCGGCGCGCGGCGTGGAACGAGCCGATCGTCTGGCCGCTCTATGTCCTGCTCGCCGGGGCCGTGCTCGTCGTGCTCCCGGGCGTCCTGACCTACTTGAAGGAGCGCCAATAGATGGGGGCCTACGTCCTTCGGCGGCTGGGATACGGCGTCGGCGTGCTGCTCGGCGTCCTTTTCCTGCTCTTCGTGCTGTTCTTTGCGGTGACCGATCCCGACGACATCGCGCGCAAGGCGCTCGGCGAGAAGGTGCCGCCGGCGGTGATCGCGCAGTGGAAGACGAACCACGGCTACGACCGGCCGCTCTGGCCCGGGCAGGATTTCGACGACAACCTGCTCTTCGACCACTACCGCCGCATGCTGACCTTCGATTTCGGGCTGTCGGACGCCGACGACTCGCCGATCGTCGAACGCATCCGCGACGGGGTGGGGCCGAGCCTCGCGTTGACGGTTCCGCTGCTCGTCCTCGGCCTCGGCGTATCGATCCCGCTCTCGCTGCTCGTCGCGTTCTTCCGCGAGACCTACATCGATCGGATGGGCGTCTTCCTCTGCGTGCTCGCGATGAGCGTCTCGACGCTGCTCTACATCATCGGGGCGCAGTTCCTGATCGGGAAGATGCTGCGCTGGTTCCCGATCTCGGGCTTCGATCCCGATCCGCTGCTGCTCCCGCGCTTCCTCGCGCTGCCGCTGCTCGTCGGCGTCATCAGCGGCATCGGCGCCGACGTCCGTTTCTACCGCACCGCCTTCATCGAGGAGAGCACGCGCGATTTCGTCCGCACCGCGCGCGCGAAGGGCGCCTCGGAAGCGCGCATCATGACGCGCCACGTGCTGCGCAACGCCCTGATCCCCATCCTGACCCAGGTCGTGCTCGCGATCCCGTTCCTCTTCTCGGGCTCGCTGCTGCTCGAGTCGTTCTTCGGCATCCCCGGTCTCGGCGGCGTCACGGTCGACGCGATCCAGGCGAACGATTTCTCGACCCTGCGGACGATGGTCTTCATCTACTCCCTGCTCTTCGTGTTCGGGCAGATCGCGACCGACCTCTCCTACGGGCTGGTCGATCCGAGGGTGCGCTTCGAATGAGCGGGATCGAGCCGTACATGGTCTCGAACGCGGCGACGCTGCTCCTGCTCGCCTCGATCGGCTTCGCCGTGCGGATCGTCCGGCGCAATCGCCTCTGGCGCGAGGCGGCGGCCTCGCTCTGGCGGCGGCGACGGCTCGCCCTCTGCGTACTCGGCGTCTACTTCGGGGTCGCGCTGCTCGATTCCGTGGCGTGGAAGGGCGGCGTGCCGGAGGGCACGGTCGGCGTGCTCCCGAACGCGCCCCATTCGATCGTCGATCGGCTCTTCCTGGATACCGCCGAGGCGAGCTATTCCGCGCCGTTCGCC
>CAZFKD010000718.1:0-1972 GCA_964519695.1 uncultured Spirochaetaceae bacterium | reverse complement strand
CAGCGTGCCGCCATCGGCGCGAGCCGGCTCGTCTTCCGCTGCGTTCGCCCGCGCGGCGTGCGTGAGCCGGAAATCGAAACGCGAGCCTTCGGGCGTCCGGACCTCGCGCTCGATCTTCGAGGCACCGGCGAACGGCGCGAGGGCGTCGGCGGCGAACACATCGGCGGCGACGGCGTTGGCGCGGGCGGCGTGCAGGCCGACCCAGGTCGGGCCGACCCGGATCATCTCGAGGGTGTGGCGGAGCTTGCGACGCGGATCGTCGTGGGTGGAGCAGCGGACGGGGGAGCCCGGCGTCTGCGTGCCGAGCATGCGTCCGGGATTCGGACAGTGGACGGTGATCTCGCGTCCATCGGGGAGGCAGACGTCGGCGAGGAAGCGCTTGTACCGCCGGACGAGCCGGCCTTCGAGCTCGGCTTCGACGGGCGTCTCGATCGGGGGCAGCGCGTCGCTCATGCGGCGCACCGACGGCTTGCGTTGACGCCGCCATCCCCGGAAGCGAAGGTCCGCTCATGGCGGAGCGACTCGAGCGACTCATCCTGGTCAGGCACGGCGAGACGGAGGGCCAGTCGAGCATCCGTTACTACGGTGCGACCGACGTCCCGCTCTCGGAGCTCGGCCGCGAGCAGGTCCGGCGCGCGCGCGAACGGATCGCGGACGAGGCGTTCGAGGTCGTCTACGCGAGCTCGCTCTCGCGCGCCGCGGAGTCGGCACGCATCCTGGCGCCCGATCGGCCGATCGAGATCGAAGCGGATTTCCGCGAGGTCGACTTCGGTCGCTGGGAGGGATTGACGCGCGAGGAGATCTCCGCCGTCGATCCGGAGCTCTTCGCGATCTGGCAGCGGGATCTCGCGCGCTTCGACTATCCGGGGGGCGAGCGGCGTGCGGATTTCCGCGCGCGCATCGCCCGGGGGCTCGACCGACTGCGCGCCTCGGGCGCGGGCGCAGCGCTCGTCGTCGCGCACAAGGGCGTCGTGCGCACGCTCCACGAGCTGACGAGCGGCGAGACGCTCGCCGCGCCAGAGCCGGACCTCGGCGGCGTCGTCCAGGTCTGGCGCGATCGCCTCGGTCGCTGGCGGAGCGGAAGGCCCCGATAGCCTGGCTCCCGGCGTCACATCACGCCCTGGGCGAGCAGTGCGTCCGCGACCTTGAGGAATCCGCCTCGATTCGCGCCGCGCACGTAGTCGACGAAGTCGCCCTCGCGTCCGAACTCGACGCAGCGCGCATGGATGTTCTGCATGATCTCGAGCAGTCTTCGGTCGACCTCTTCGCGGGTCCAGGAGAGTCGCATCGCGTTCTGGCTCTGCTCGAGACCGCTGACGGCGACGCCGCCCGCATTGGCCGCCTTGCCGGGCGCGAAGAGCAGCCGACTCGCGCGGAAGATCTCGATCGCCTCCAGGCTGGACGGCATGTTCGCGCCCTCGGCGACGAGCCGGCAGCCGTTCGCGACGAGCCGGCGCGCGCTCTCGGCGTCGATCTCGTTCTGCGTCGCGCAGGGGAACGCGAGGTCGCAAGGGACGCGCCAGGGGCGTTCGCCGGCGTGGAACGTGCCGCCCCATTTCTCGACGTACTCGCGGATCCGGCCGCGCCGCCGGGTCTTCAGGTCGATCACGAAGGCGAGCTTCTCGGCGTCGAGGCCGTCGGGATCGTGGATGAAGCCGTCGGAGTCGGACAGCGTCACGACCTTCGCGCCGAACTCCACGAGCTTCTCGGCGGTGTGTTGCGCGACGTTGCCCGAGCCCGACACGAGGCAGGTCTTGCCGAGGATCTCCTCGCCGCGGGTACCGAGCATCTCGCGGGCGAAGTAGACGCAGCCGAAGCCGGTCGCCTCGGTGCGGACGAGCGAGCCGCCGTAGGCGAGGCCCTTGCCGGTGAACGTGCCCGTGAACTCGTTGGCGAGTCGGCGGTACTGGCCGAAGAGGAAGCCGACCTCGCGTGCGCCGACGCCGATGTCGCCGGCGGGGACGTCGGTGTT
>CAZFKD010000717.1:0-1972 GCA_964519695.1 uncultured Spirochaetaceae bacterium | reverse complement strand
GCCGGGCGGGACGAGTGTGATTCGTCGGCAGCTTGAGTCGGAGTTTCGGGCGGCTCTGGAGCAGGGGCGGCGGCAAGGGCGGGAGCATAATCGACCGCGCTCCGACCCGAAGCCGCCCGATCGGGGCTCAAATCGGCCGACTGCCCCGCCGATAGCGTTCGGGATCGACGCAATCGGGGGATCGGGTCGGACCGGGCCGGACCGGGCGGTCCGAGCTTGCGCCGATGGGTGCGAGGACGCAGCCGCGCGGCTGTGCGGACGGGTGGAAGCGAAGCGTGCGCAATCTGGCGAGAGTCCTGTCGTTTCCGTTCGCCGTCGTCGGCCTGCTGCTCGGCGGATTCGGCGCGCTCGTGCTGCATCTGCCCGATCACGCTTTTACCGCACTCGCCCGCGATGGCGTCGAGCGCATCGCGGGCGCGCTGGTCGCCCTCGAGATCGGTCTGCCGCGCTCGCTCGCGTCGATGCTCGAAGAGGGGATCGCGCGGACGCCGATCTGTCATGCGCTGTTCGGGGCCGGCGCGCTCCTGCTCGCGTTCGCGCTCGGGGCGATCGGCAGCACCCCGGTCGCGCGGCCGATCGCCCGGGACGACGATCCCGAAGTCGAGGTCAAGCTCGACAAGAAGCAGGCGCGCAAGATCCTGAAGGAGGCCCATGCCCTGCGAAAGCGGGGAGAGCTGGTCGAGGCGGCCGAGCTGCTCTGGGGCCACGACCAGCTCGACACGGCCGCCGCCTACTTCATCGAGGCGGGCGAGTTCTCGCGCGCGGCGGAGATCCGCCACGACCAGAATCGCTTCGAGGAGTCTGCGGATCTGCATCGACAGGGCGAAAACTTCGAGACCGCCGGCTCGATCTATGCGCAGCAGGAGAGCTGGGAAGCCGCGGCCGATTGCTATCTCAAGGCCGGCCTCAAGAGCGTCGCGGCCGAGATGTTCGAGAAGGCGGGGAAGTTCCGCGAGGCCGCGCGCGCCTATCGCGAGAGCGAGTTCATGCGCCACGCCGCCGCGATGTACGTGAAGTGCAAGGACTGGCAGCTCGCTGCCGAGTCGCTCGAGGCGGTCTTCGTCGACGAGGGCGCCCGCTCCATGATGGATCCGAAGAAGGCCGCGGAGATGGCGAAGCTCGTCCGTCAGGCGGGCAAGCTCTTCCTCAAGGCCGACCAGCCCGAGCGCGCGTACAAGATGTTCGAGCGCGGCAACTGCGCGGTCGAGGCCGGGGAGGTGGCGAGCCTGCTCGGGAACCACGAACAGGCCGCCGTCCATTTCAGGGCGGGCGGGGACATCGAACGGGCGGCCGAAGCGCTGCGCCGGTCCGGCCAGACCCAGGAAGCCGCCCGCGTGCTCGGCCAGTTCTACCGCGACAAGGGGGATCGCGAACGCGCGGCCCTCCATCTCGAGGAGGCCGGGGACCACATGGAGGCCGGCGATCTCCACCGGAGCCTCGAGCAGTACGCCCAGGCGGCGGAATGTTATTCCCGCCATCACGGCTACGCCCAGGCCGCCGAGATGTACCAGCTCGCCGGCCAGCGCGCGGAAGCCGGCGATGCCTACGAGAAGGCCGGACGCTTCACCGAGGCCGCCGAGTGCTTCGCGCTCGCGGGCCTTCCCCGGCGTGAGGCCGAGCTGCTCGACAAGGCGGGCGACTCCCTGCGCGCCGGCGAGATCTTCCACCAGCAGGGGATGGACGACGAAGCGATCTCCGTGCTCCAGCGCATCCCGTCCGAGGACGAGGATTTCGGCCGGGCGGCCGCGCTGCTCGGCGAGATCTTCGCCGGCCGCGGTCAGCTTCCGCTCGCCATCACGAAGCTCCAGCAGGCGATCGGTGACACCGAGCTCTCGCGCGACAGTGTCGACGGGTATTACGAGCTCGCCCTCCTCTACGAGCAGGACGGGAAGCCGCGCGAGGCCGCGGAGATCTTCGAGAAGGTGATGGCGTTCGACTATCACTACCGCGACGTCGCCGAGCACCCCGAGGG
>CAZFKD010000716.1:0-1975 GCA_964519695.1 uncultured Spirochaetaceae bacterium | reverse complement strand
GGCCGAAAAGAGCAGGCCGAAAAGAGCAGGCCGAAAAGAGCAGGCCGAAAAGAGCCGTCAGAAGATGGCAGAGTCACAGACAGAACGACTGACAGAATCACAGAAGTGAGGAGACCGAAATGACTTTGAAGATCCGTTGGATCGCGTCGGCTGGTTTGATGTTCGCGCTCGTCGGGAGTACTGCACAAGCGCAGCAGCTCTTGTCTCTGGCCCCCGACAGCGGCGGCCAGCTCCAGATCGGAACGGGCCTGCCGCTGCCGGTGCAGCCAATCTTCCAGGGGGGGCAGACAGTCGGGGACGCAGGCAACTTTCCGCCTCTGCTCGTCCCGCGGGTCCCCGGCAAGGTGATCCAGGAAACGCAGATGGGCGCGCTGCAGTTTCCGCCCGCTGTGCTGTCACGCCAGGCGGCGGGCGTGGCGGTTCCGATCGCTGTCTTCCCGACGAATCCGGCAGTCTTCCAGGTCGCGACGACGATCGATTACCAATGGCCGGCGGCGGCGGCGACGCTCGCCCCGAATGGTGGTCCCGGAAATACCGTGCTCGTAACCCCGGTCGGCGGTCAAGCCATCTACAACGCGGGTTCCAACGCCTTCGGCGGTGCGGCTCAGTTCGCGATTTCGCCCGGCTCGGGTGCGGGTACGGTTCGTATAGCGGCCAACGGTGTGGGCGCACTGCCGATTGCGAGCGTCTGGATCAACTTTGCGGGTCAGGGCCCCGCCTCGGTCATGGCCGTTGCGGTGGTTGGAGCGAGCGCTCCGGACGGGCTCGCTCAGCCGGGAGCGCCGATCGCGGCGCCTGCCGGGACGACGATGTTCGGTCCGCCGGCCAACGGATTCGGCGCAGTGAACGTCACGACCATGGGAACGGCGATGAACCTGGTCTGCTGCGCGGTCGGGCCGGCTGGCACGATCAACTCTTCGGTCTTTCCGATCTTCCCGCTCGGGCCGGGCGTTCCCGGGCTCTCCAACATGGTGACGGCCAGCAAGGGCTTCCCCTGGACGACCGGTACGATCACGCTTTCACAGGTTGCCGCGACGCCGCCCGAGATCTTCTTCTTGAAGGGCACGGATGCGCGGGTCGCGGGCGTTGGCAATATCTCCCTGGTCTCGGGCGCGCTGAGTGATCGCGCTCTTTCGGGACCGAACGCGAACCGCGGCTGGCTCAGCTTGACGGTTCCGGAGCCGAGTGCGGCGATGGGTGCGCTCGGGGCGCTCGCCGCGTTGGGTGTTTGTCACGCGGCGGTTCGCCGGCGTTCGCGCTAGTTCGGGGCGACTCGTTCGGAACGACCAAGGCATCCGAATCCGGATGTCCCGGGACGCGCGGAACGAGGTTGGATGAAGAGAAAAGCCGGGGCGAGTCGACCCGACGGGTGCGACTTGCCCCGGCTTCGCTTCTCTGCCGAGGCGCAAAGCGAGAGCCCATGCTGCGTGCCGGCCGTGCGCCGTGGCCGAGACGATCTCGATCTCGATCTCGGCGGCTCAGTCGCCCTGGTCGGCTTCGTCGGCGAAGCCTGGCAGGTAGATCGGCGCTGATCGATCCCGGATCTGGGCCTTGAGGCTCGCGGTCAGATTCGACCGTTCGAGCCACCCCTCGGCCTGGTCCTCGGATTCGCGGATCCAGTGGCGCCCGATTCGAACGAGCGTCTGCTCCCGGTCGTTCGTGTCCGGTATCTGCTCGGCCAACCGGATCGCTTCCGCAGGCGCTTCGCCAGCGATCTGGCGCGCGTACTCGCCGATCAAGAGTCCGACCCATCCAGGGCGCTCGTCGGTCGCGAGCTGATTCCGCATCCATGCAAGGGCAGCGTCTCGATCGAGGCGGGCCCAGATGGCGTAGGTCGATCGGAGGGCACGAGCGTCTTCGAGGCGGAGGCGAACATCTTCGCCGCTCTTCGTTCGGGCGACCCATTCGAGCACGAGAGCGCCGTCCTCGCCGTTTCGCAAACGGGTTCGACTCAGGATTCCGCGCAGTCCGCTCG
>CAZFKD010000715.1:0-1980 GCA_964519695.1 uncultured Spirochaetaceae bacterium | reverse complement strand
GTCAGCGAGAGGCCCTCGAAGCCCTGGAAGCGGGTGATCGTCGACTGCATCCCGTGCTAGGCCGCGCTCTTCTCGAGGATGTGGACGCCGCAGGCCGAGCCGAGGCCGATGACGTGGGCGAGGCCGACCTTCGCGCCCTGGATCTGGCGGTCGCCCGCCTCGCCGCGCAGGTGGTGGCAGATCTCCCAGATGTTGGCGATGCCCGTCGCCGCGATCGGATGGCCCTTCGACTCGAGGCCGCCCGAGACGTTCACGGGCATCTTGCCCGTTCGCCAGGTCGCGCCCGACTTGAAGAAGTCGACCGCGCCGCCTTCCGGGCAGAGCATCAGGTTGTCGTAGTGGACCAGCTCCGCCGTCGCGAAGCAGTCGTGGAGCTCGACGAGGTCGAGATCGTCGGGGCCGATGCCGGCCTTCTCGTAGGCCTGCTTCGCCGCCATGCGCGTCAGCGTGTTGACGTCGGGCAGGACCTGACAGGCTTCCTGGTAGGGATCCGAGGTCAGGATCGAGGCCGAGATCTTGACCGCGCGGCGCTGCTGCTCCTTCGAGAGCGTGCGCAGCTTGGCGCCGCTGACGACGACCGCCGCCGCCGCGCCGTCGCAGTTGGCGGAGCACATCGGCCGCGTGTTCGGATAGGCGATCATGATGTCGCCCATGATCTCCTCGAGCGTCATGCGCTTGGTGTAGGCCGCGAGCGGGTTCAGCGTCGAATGCGCGTGGTTCTTCTCCGAGATCTGGGCGAAGAGCTCGAAGTTCGCGCCGCCGTACTTGTGGCCGTATTCCATGCCGATCTGGGCGAAGACGCCGGGCATCGTGTCCGTGCCGATGCGGCCGTCGACCGGGGCGACGGCGCCGTAGCGCCCCGAGCGCTGCCAGCTGTCGCCGTCCTGCTTGCGCGCACCGCCGGCGAGCAGGCCCGCGCCCGCGAGCTGCTCGACCCCGACCGCGATGCCGAAATCGGCCTCGCCCGACTTGACCGTCAGATACGCGACGCGCAGGGCGGTCGCGCCCGTCGCACAGGCGTTCGACACGTTGTAGGCGGGAATGCCGGTCTGGCCGATCTGCTTCTGGATCTCCTGGGCGATCGGTCGCGCGCCGCCCATCAAGTTGCCAGCAGCGAGCACGCCCATGTCCTGCATCGAGACGCCGCCATCCTTCAGCGCGCCGAGGGCGGCCTCGGTCGCGAGGTCGAGGACGTCCTTGTCCTTGTGCTTGCCGAACTTCGTCATCGTGATGCCGAGGATGTAGATGTCGTCGGAGGCCATGTCGGGTTCCTTTCAGCGCTCGGGAAGCGCTCGGGTTGGTTCTGCTCGCCGCTGCTCGATCCGTCGCCGGATCAGGCGGGCTCGAAGCCGAAGTTGATCGCCTCGGTGCCCTGGGCGTCCTTGCCGATCGGGAAGGTCGTGAGGCGCAGCTTCATGCCGGTCTGGACGTGCTTCGGGTCGGCGGGGCAGTTCACGATGTTGGCCCGCACGCTCGTGCCGTCGCAGTCGACGACGCCCGAGACGAAGGGGACCGGGATGCCCGGGGCCGCGAAGGCGACGATCGTGAAGGTCCGCAGGATGCCCTCCGTCGCGACCGGGGCGGGCTTGAAGGTCGTGTTCGAGCAGCGGGCACAGGCGCTTCGGCGGTCGAAGAAGCGCGCGCCGCAGGACGTGCATTCATGGGCGACGAGATGGGGCTTCGGCTCGAGCACGAGGTAGTCGACGAAGGGGATCGATTCGGACAAGAGGGGGGAACTCCTTGCAGGCCGACGGCAGAGCCACCGGTGACGTTCCGGCCGGGGCGCCGTGCCCGGTCTTTTGGATGGAAAAGGCGCCTGGGTCAGGCAGGGCAAGGCTCCCCCGCCACTCGTGGCTCGCCAATTGTTCCTGGCACGATCCCTGCTCTCGGCAGGCTCATGCCGACCCCTTCCGATTCGCACGCATCCTTCAAGCCGCCCCACTGCCCCAACCCCGATTGCCTTTTCCATCTGGATTCAAC
>CAZFKD010000714.1:0-1982 GCA_964519695.1 uncultured Spirochaetaceae bacterium | reverse complement strand
CGCAGCCCGGGTAGCCATCCCCTGTCCGGCATTCTGGCCTCGGGATTCATGCTGTCAATTGTCGCCACCGAGCGCTCTCCAGTTCGATCCAAAGCCTGTCCATTGAGCCGGGGGACACGCCCCGGTAACGTCTGCCCACCTTGCGCCGCCTCCCTCTTCAACGCGACCGGAATCGGATCCGGGAGGCGATTCCGGCCGGGCGGATCGCCCTCCTCCTCGTCCTGGTTTGCGCGCTGGGTGGAACCTGCCCGCCGGAGAAGCGACAAGCGACGGCTCCCCAGCAGTCCATCGATCCGACGACGTCGACCCACACGACGGCCGAGACCGGGGCCGAGACCGCGACGAGCACCGCCGGCGCTGCGATCGGGATCCGCCCTCCGGACGCCGAGGTCTCGATCGACGGAGAGTCCGGCGTCGAACCCATCGCACCCATCGAGCCGAAGGCGTCGCCTGCCCGCGGCCTCTGGGTGCTCGCTGAAGGCGCAGTTCGCGTTCTCGACGATCCGGCGCGGATCGCGCCGCTGCTCGAGCGCGCAGGCCGGCTCGGGGCGACCGATCTCTTCGTCCAGGTCTATCGCGGCGGGCGCGTTTTCTATCGCGCCGATCCGGCTTTCGAGCGCGCACCGGGCGTGGGCCGCTTCGCGGCCGATCCCCTCGCCCGACTGATCCGTGATGCGCACGCGCGGGGGATGCGGGTCCACGCCTGGGTGAACGTGCTCTCGCTCTCGACACGGCGCGACGCGAAGCTCCTCGAGGAGCTCGGCGCCGATGCGATCCTCGTCGATCGCCACGGCCGCTCGATCCTCGACTACCCTCAGCTCGACCTGCCCGAATCCGACCGCCGCTTCTATCGGATGGGAACGCCCGGACTCTATCTCGACCCCGCGGTGCCGGCCGTGCGCGAGCGGATTCTCGCGACGTTCCGCGACCTCGTCACGCGCTATCCCGAGCTCGACGGCCTCCATCTCGACTACATCCGCCACCCCGACGTTCTGCCCTTCATCCCCGGCTCGCGCTTCGGCGTCGGACTCGATTTCGGCTACGGCGAGATCGCGCGCGCGCGCTATCGCGGCGAGACCGGCCGCGCGGATCCGATCGAAGGCGCCGCGCCCGGCGTCATCCGCGACGCCGAGGCCTGGGACGTCTGGAAGCGCGCTCAGGTCACGACGCTCGTCGAGGAGATCGGCGCGGCGGCGCGGGCGATCCGGCCGGGGCTGATCCTCTCGGCGGCCGTGATCGCCTATGTCGAGCGCGCCTACCTTTCGCTCGCCCAGGACTGGCCGGGCTGGCTGGCCTCGGGCGTCCTCGATCTCGCGATTCCGATGGTCTACACGCGCGACGAGCCGCTGCTCGCCTATCAGCTCGAGGGCTATGTCGGCCTGACCGGCGCGGAGCGGATCTGGCCAGGACTCGGCGTCTGGCTCTTCGACGCCGAACCGGCCCGCGCGCTCGCCCGGTGGGAGTTCGACGAGGCAGCGACGGCTCCCCTTCACGGGCGAGGTCCTCTTCTCGGACGATGCGATCGCGCAGTCGCCCGCCCTGCTCGAAGCGCTCGCTTCCCCCCGAGCCGCCGCGCCGTGACCCGAAGCGAGACCGGCGACAGCCCGATCGACACGCTGGAGTCGATCCTGCCCGAATACGATTTCGAGCTCCCCGAGGCGCTGATCGCCCAGCGGGCGAACGCCGATCGCGAGGCGTCGAGGCTGCTCGTCGTCGAGCGCGAGACGGGCGCGATCGTCGCCCCCGAGCGCGACCATCGCGTCGCGGATCTGCCCGAATGGCTCGCTCCGGGGGATCTGCTCGTCGTGAACGCGACTCGCGTCGTGCCGGCGCGGCTCATCGGGCGCAAGACGACCGGAGGCAGTGCCGAGGCGCTGCTGCTCGGTCGCGACGAATCGCCCTCGGCCGCTCCGGGCGATCATCGGGCGCTCGTGAAGCTGACGGGCCGCGTCCGGCCCGGGCTCGTGCTCGAGTTCCGCCGG
>CAZFKD010000713.1:0-1992 GCA_964519695.1 uncultured Spirochaetaceae bacterium | reverse complement strand
GGAGCCGCGTCACGGCTTAAGAGTTTAGCGAGATGGGAACCGGACGAGCTACGGGCGAGGTCTTCTGTGGGCAATCACACATCCGCGGATCGTCGCGTGCATTTCTCCCTTGACGCCGGCGCCGGAATCAAGCCAGATTCAAGCAGGCACTTCGACGTCTTTAGGTAGAGCTTTTCCGGACCTTCGCGGCGTTAACGACAGCGAGCACGGAGTAACGACCATGACAACCGTTCTACGATTTATTGCTGCGGCGCTCTGCACGTGCCCGCTGTTTTCTGCGATCAACGCGCCCGCCAAGTTGCACGTAAACCCTGACCCTCCTCCGCTCCGACGCCATCGAATTCGAACTTAGTGCCGTGGGGCGGGTGCAGGAGTGAGTACTGGGCTACGACTGGCGATGCTTCTCGGCGCTTGCTGCTGCTGCTTCGGCGGCGAGCAACAGCCGGCGATCTATCCCGGCGGAGTCGTGAATGCGGCCTCGTTCTTGCCGAGCGGGATCGTTCCGGGAGGCATCGTCTCCATCTTCGGCCAGGGTTTATCGGCCGAAACGGGCGTCGCCGCCGGGCTGCCCTTGCCCGAACGGTTGGGAGGCGTCCGCGTCGATTTCGACGGCTTGCCGGGCCGGCTGTTCTTTGTCTCCAGCGGTCAGATCAACGTCCAGGCGCCGCCGGAACTCCTGGATAGGGGGCGCACGGCGAAAGTGACCGTTCGTCGCGACGACGGCCTGGAGGCTTCCAGCCAGGTCGAGGTTCGGCCTCGGGCCCCCGGCGTTTTCGCGCTCGACTTCGCCGCCTGCGGCCAGGGCGCTGTCTTGAATGTCGACTCGAGCACGGGTACAACGACGATCAATCGTCCGAATAACGCGGCGCGGCGGGGGGAAATCGTCAGCCTATTCGCGAACGGGCTCGGACAAGCCGTCCGCCAGCCGCCCATCGGCGAACCCGGTCCTTCCGACCCGCCAAGCACTCTCTTCTTCCTGCCGGGGGCGCTCCTGGGCCTGCCGGCGGGAACGCATGCCGAGACCGAGGTCCTGTTCGCGGGCAAAGCGCCAGGGCTGGTCGGGGTCGATCAATTGAACGTCCGGATTCCCGAGGATGCGCCCGCCGGTTGCGGAGTTCCAGTGACCGTTCGGTTCGCCTCCGCCGTTAGCCGGCCCGTGGCGATCGACATCGCCGAAGCGGGGGCCACATGCCAGCCCCGCGGCAGGAAGAGGTTCGCGGTCGTCGATTTGATCGAGACCACGGATTCCGTCGGTCCCGGCCCGACACTGACGGCTCGGGCGAAATTCGCCGGATCGGAATTCGGGGAGCTTCCGCGGCCGACAGCACCCGCCGCCGGTTGCCGATGCGGGATCGTCTTCCCCGAGGCCCCTGGCTGCGACCGGTTTGCGCCCGGCCATCTCGACGCGGGCGCGGTGACGATCCAAGGCCTGGGTGCGGCGTCCTTCGTCCTGCGGGCCGACGAGGGCGGAATGTACGGGCCGGAGTCGGTCGAGGGGCGGCTGTCGCCGGGCGATCACCGGGTCGCAGCCGCCGGAGGCGCTCATGTGGACGCCTTCGAAGCGGACTTGACCGCGCCCAAGGCAATCTCCTTGCAAGTCGAATTCCCGCCCGGTTCCCGGCTCTCGGCGCGCTCGGCGATCGAAGCGCGATGGACAGGGGGCGACGAGCAGAGCGTCGTCGTCCTCGAGGTCGCCTCCACGAGCGGGCAGGAAACGCAGAGATGCCGCTGCGTCGTCGCCGCGGATGGCGGGGAAGCGAGGCTCGAGCCGCTTGGGCCTCAGAACCTGCTGCCGATCATTGGCGGCGATGCGCAGATCGCGATCTACCAGCTGCCCCGCGCGTTCGCGGGACCGAAAGATCCCGCCGGGGGCTTGACCGAAGGCGCCGTCTTCCGCTGGGAGAGGGTTTGGCGCTTTCCCGAGCTGACGATTCGATAGCCCAGCGAGAGCGGTGCTGCGGTCGGGCCCTGTCGTGCCGGCGTCAGCGCAGG
>CAZFKD010000712.1:0-1992 GCA_964519695.1 uncultured Spirochaetaceae bacterium | reverse complement strand
CCCGAGTGGGCCAATGTCCATTACCCGCCGATCGACTACGACGCGATCGTCTACTACTCGGCGCCGAAACAGAAGAAGAAGGTCGAGAGCCTCGACGAGATCGATCCGCAGCTGCGCGAGACCTACGGCAAGCTCGGCATCTCGCTGCTCGAGCAGAAGCGGCTCCATGGCATCGCCGTCGACGCCGTCTTCGACAGCGTCTCGGTCGCGACGACCTTCCGGGCCGAGCTCGAGAAGAAGGGCATCCTGTTCTGCTCGTTCTCCGAGGCGGTCGAGCACCATCCCGAGCTCGTCCGCAAATACCTCGGCAGCGTCGTCCCGTACTCGGACAACTTCTTCGCCTGCCTGAACGCCGCGGTCTTCAGCGACGGCTCCTTCGCCTACATCCCGAAAGGGGTGCGCTGCCCGATGGAGCTCTCGACCTATTTCCGCATCAACGCGGCCGGCACGGGCCAGTTCGAGCGGACGCTGCTCGTCGCCGACGAAGGCGCCTACGTCAGCTACCTCGAGGGCTGCACCGCGCCGCAGCGCGACGAGAACCAGCTCCACGCCGCCGTCGTCGAGCTCGTCGCCCTCGATCGCGCCGAGATCAAGTACTCGACGGTCCAGAACTGGTATCCCGGCAACGCCGAGGGCGTCGGCGGGATCTACAACTTCGTGACCAAGCGCGGCGCCTGTCGCGGCTTCCGTTCGAAGATCTCGTGGACCCAGGTCGAGACCGGCTCGGCGATCACCTGGAAGTATCCCTCCTGTCTGCTGATCGGCGACGAGTCGGTCGGCGCGTTCTACTCCGTCGCGATGACCAACCACCATCAGCAGGCGGATACCGGCACCAAGATGATCCACATCGGAAAGAACACGAAGAGCACGATCATCTCGAAGGGCATCAGCGCCGGCCGCGGCAACCAGAGCTACCGCGGCCTCGTCAAGATCGGGCCGAAGGCGACGGGCGCGCGCAACTACAGCCAGTGCGACTCGCTCCTCATGGGCGACCGCTGCGGCGCCCATACCTTCCCCTACATCGACGTCGCGAACCCGACGGCGACGATCGAGCACGAGGCGACGACTTCGAAGATCAGCGACGACCAGCTGTTCTTCTGCCGTCAGCGCGGCATCAGCGAAGAAGATGCGATCTCGATGATCGTGAACGGATTCTGCAAGGAAGTGCTGCGCGAGCTGCCCATGGAGTTCGCGGTCGAGGCCCAGAACCTGTTGTCCGTGAGTCTCGAGGGCTCGGTGGGCTGAAGCCCGGACCGCGCAGCGAGCGAACGAAACCAGAACGTCCATGTCGGAACGCCAGCCCGAACGAGCCAGCGAGATAGAGCCAATCGATGCCGAATGCCCCCCTGATCGAAATCAAGAACCTCCACGCCAATGCCGGCGACACGCCGATCCTGCGCGGTCTCGATCTCGAGATCCGCCCCGGCGAGGTCCACGCCATCATGGGCCCCAACGGCTCGGGCAAGAGCACGCTCTCGAACGTGCTGGTCGGGCGGCCGGGCTACACGGTCACCGAGGGCGAAATCCGCTTCCGGGGCGAGAACCTGCTCGAGATGGATCCGGAGACGCGGGCGCGCGAAGGCATCTTCCTCGCGTTCCAGTATCCGGTCGAGATCCCGGGCGTCGCGAACAACTATTTCCTGCGGACGGCGGTGAACGCGATCCGCAGCCACCGCGGGCAGGAGCGCCTCGACGCGATCGATTTCCTGACGCTGCTGCGCGAGAAGATGAAGCTCGTCGAGATGCCCGAGGAGATGATGGCGCGGGCGATCAACGAGGGCTTCTCGGGCGGAGAGAAGAAGCGCAACGAGATCCTGCAGATGCTGTTGCTCGATCCGGCCTTCTGCATCCTCGACGAGACGGATTCGGGCCTCGATATCGACGCGCTCCGCACCGTCGCGAACGGCGTCAACCAGATGCGCTCGCCGGATCGCGCGATGCTCGTGATCACGCACTACCAGCGGCTGCTCGACTACATCGTGCCCGATCGCG
>CAZFKD010000711.1:0-1997 GCA_964519695.1 uncultured Spirochaetaceae bacterium | reverse complement strand
ATCGATGTGGGCCATGATGCCGATGTTCCGGGTCTCCGCGAGTTGCGACGTTCTCGGCATGACTCTTCCCGAGCACCGCCGGCGGCCCGAAGGAGCACCCACTGCTCCTTCATCCGGCTCCTTCATCCGGCCCTCGAGGTCGCAATCACGACCAGCGAGCGCCCGCCGAGACCGCGACTACCACCGATAATGCGCGAAGGCCTTGTTGGCCTCGGCCATGCGATGCGTGTCTTCGCGCTTCTTCACACTCTCTCCGCGGTCGTTCGCCGCGTCGATGATCTCGTTCGCCAGTCTCTCGCGCATGCTCTTGCCGGGCCGCGACTGCGAGTACTGGACCAGCCAGCGCATCGCGAGCGAGGTCGCCCGCTGCGGGGAGATCTCGACCGGCACCTGATAGGTCGCGCCGCCCACGCGGCGGCTCTTGACCTCGAGGCGCGGGCGGATGTTCTCGAGCGCGCGCCGGAACATCGCCATCGGATCGCTGCGCATCTTGCTCTCGATCTCGCCGAACGCGCCGTAGACGATCCGTTCGGCCGTGTTCTTCTTGCCGTCGCGCATGACGACGTTGATGAAGCGACCGAGCATGACGTCGCCGTGCTTGGAATCCGGCGCCGTCTGGCGCTTCTGTACTACGCGTCTTCGGGGCATCTACGCCTCTCCCTATTTCTTCCGCTTCGTGCCGTACTTGGAGCGGCTCTGGTTCCGTCCGTCGACGCCGGTCGAGTCGAGGGAGCCGCGTACGATGTGGTAACGCACACCGGGGAGATCCTTGACACGGCCGCCACGCACCAGGACCACCGAATGCTCCTGAAGAGTGTGGCCTTCGCCGCCGATATAGGCGTTGACTTCGTTGCCGTTCGTGAGGCGCACGCGGGCGACCTTGCGGAGCGCCGAGTTCGGCTTCTTCGGGGTCGCCGTGAACACGCGCAGACAAACACCGCGCCGCTGGGGGCAGGCCGTCAAGTCGGGGGACTTCGAGCGCGTGGCCTTCGGCTTGCGCCCCTTTCGGACGAGCTGTTGGATGGTCGGCATGAGGTGGGACGAAACTCCTGCTGCTTTCGGTCGACTGCACGACCGGGAAGCGCCGCTCGGCCCCGGGCGCCGCGACGACGACAAACGAAGACTCTGGATCACGAACCGGAAATCAGAGACAGCACTGCCCCGGAGTCGCGTTTCTCTGGAACGAAGAGACCGGAGTCAAGCTCAGGCCCTCTCTTCGAAATCCGGAAACGAACCGCGGGGCTTACGAATCCCTGGTTCTGGAAGCGGGCGGCAGCGTAGCCTCCTGCGGGGTCGTGTCAACGCCCGATGCGCGCCATCCGCTGCCCGAAAATTCCGCGCCACTCCGTCGCGCCGGCCGGGGTCCGCTGCACCCGTTCTGCACGGTCATCCGAGCCGCCCGGGCGGGCCTCGACGCGTCGCGTGACTCGAGCTCGGCGGCCCAGACACGACCGCCCCCACCTGCCGAGGCAGATGGAGGCGGTCCGGATTTCTTCCTGGACTTTGCGGACTCGGCGAGCTTGACCAGCCTCCTGGCGTCCCCCGGCTCCCCCCGGAGACGACCGGGTCGCCCGAGTTCGTTCGCCGAGCTTCGCCGGAGCCGGGAGGCGCCATCCGGCGCGCCCCCCCGGGCGAACACCGACCCTCGAGCTCAAAGGTCGTAGGGGCCGCCCTCCGGCACCAGATCGCCCTCGCCGAACATCGTCGGCAAGCTCGATCCCGGCTCGACCGGCTCGTCCATGATCAGACCGCGCGGCGCCGTCAGATCCGAGACCGTGACGTCGCCACGCTCGGCGGTCGCGATCTCGAAGCCCTCGGGCATTTCGACCTCGATTCCTGTATGCAGGTACTGGGGCAGCCCCGTACCCGCCGGGATCAGACGGCCCATGATCACGTTCTCCTTGAGCCCGCGCAGGTAGTCGTTCTTCCCCCAGATCGCCGCCTCGGTCAGGACCTTCGTGGTCTCCTGGAACGACGCGGCGGAGATGAACGACTCC
>CAZFKD010000710.1:0-2000 GCA_964519695.1 uncultured Spirochaetaceae bacterium | reverse complement strand
GCCCTCTCGCGCTGGATGGGAGAGGTCGATTTCACCGTCTGGCGCCGCATCGCCTCGCTGCTCTCGCTCGTCTTCCTCGGGGTCTACGCGGCGGCCCAGATCAAGGCCGGATCGAAGGCGCTCCACGGCGTGCTCGGCTGGGATCCCGCCCTCGGCGCCGTACTCGTCGCCGCGGTCGTCCTCGTCTACAGCACTGCCGGCGGCATCCGCGCTTCGATCTGGACGGACGCCGCTCAATCGTTCGTGATGCTCTTCGCGATGGGCGTCCTCTGCTTCGCGGGGGTCGATTCCCGGGGCGGAATCGGCGCGGTCGTCGGCCAGATGCGGGAGATCCCGGGCTTCCTCGATTGGGTGCCGCGCGATCTGCTCTTCCCCGGCGCGCCCGGGTTGCTGCTCTTCATCGTCGGCTGGCTCTTCGCAGGGCTCAGCGTGATCGGCCAGCCCCACGTCATGATCCGCTTCATGGCTCTCGACGACGAGAGCCATCTGCGCGCCGCGCGCGCCTGGTACTACAGCTATTTCATCGCGTTCTACGCGCTCGCGACGGCCGTCGGCATGCTGGCGCGGCTCGAGCTGCCCGAGCTGGCTTCGCTCGATCCCGAGCTGGCGCTGCCGACGATGTCGGTTGCGCTGCTGCATCCGGCGATGGTCGGCGTCCTGCTCGCCGGCATCTTCGCGGCGACGATGTCGACGGCGGATTCGCTGGTGCTGGCGTGTTCGGCGACCTTGACGACCGACCTGCCGCCGCGGCCCTGGGACCGGGCCTGGCAGGCGAAGCTCGCGACGGCGGCGACGGCGGGCTTCGCGCTCGCGATCGCGCTCTCGGGCAATCGCAGCGTCTTCGAGCTGGTCGTGCTCGCGTGGTCGACGCTGGCCTGCGCGTTCGCGCCGCTGCTGATCGTGTACGCGCTCGGTCGCCGGATCGACGAGCCGACGGCGCTCGTGATGCTGGTCGGCGCCGTCGGCGTGGCGCTCGTCTGGCGCTTCGTCGGCTGGCACGATGCCGTCTATGAAGGGCTGCCGGGGATCCTGACCGGCACGGCGATCGGCCTGGCCGGGGCCGGGCGACTCGCGCGCCGGGCGGTCAATCCCCCGCCGCCTTCGTCTTCAGCTCCCGCGCGTGTTCGTTCATGAACGCGCGGATCTCGGGCTCCATCCCGAGGATGCGCTCCCATTCCTCTTTGTAGAAGGTGACCGGGAAGCGGCGGATCCCGTAAAGCGAGACGCCCCCCTTCTCGCTCACCTGGAGGCGCAGCCCGCGTCGGCCCTGGTTCTTCAGCGCCTCGTTCTCGGCGCGCAGTCGCTCGAGCTCCCGGCGCAGCTCTTCGTCCTGCTCGGTCATCTGGGTTCCCTCCTTCGAGCGGCGCAGGGTAGCGGCTGGCGCGATTGCCGGATCCCGGGCGCCCTGCAAATGTCGGGGGCAGGGCGGGCCGGGCAGGCCTGCGCCTTCGGGCGGCGGCGGAGGCTTTCATGGCGAGCTTCGAGATCGATTCGATCGGCTGCGTCGAAGCGGCGCGGCAGGAGGCGCTGGACGACGATTGGGGCGGATCCGAGGCCGTGATCGTCCTCGATCCGCGCTTCGAGGAAGATGCGCTCGCCGGGATCGAGGCGTTCTCCCACGTCGAGGTGCTCTTCGTCTTCGACCGGGTCGATCCGGCGAAGATCGTCTCCGGCGCCCGCCATCCGCGCAACAACGCAGCCTGGCCCGCGGTCGGCATCTTCGCCCAGCGCGGCAAGAACCGGCCGAACCGGCTCGGGAGCACGATCTGTCGCGTGCTCCGTCGTGACGGCCGGCGGCTCGTCGTCGCCGAGCTCGACGCCATCGACGGGACCCCGGTCGTCGATCTGAAGCCGGTGATGCGGGAGTTCCTGCCGCGGGGGGAGGTGGTGCAGCCCGCCTGGTCGACGGAATTGATGCAGGCCTACTGGCGGCGACCGGACTAGACCTCGAACAAGCGAGTGCCGAGCGTATCGAACCCCTTCGGGGGCCTCGTGGCGTT
>CAZFKD010000709.1:0-2001 GCA_964519695.1 uncultured Spirochaetaceae bacterium | reverse complement strand
CGGCGCCTGCTGCGCCGGCCGGCTCTCCGGCGGCGAGTCGGCGCTCGAGCTGGTTGAGGCGGGCGAGCAGCTTTTCGACGTCGTCGCCGGCGGGCATCGTCGCGAGCCGGATCACCGCCATCTCGAGCACGGCCGAGGGCTTCGGCGCGAAGGCGAGATCCTCGATCTCCCGAACGAGTGCGCGGAACATGCGCCGCAGCCGCGCCGGCTCGCAGCGCGCGCCGAGCGCTCGCAGCGCCTCGCGCTCTTCGTCGGTCCCCTCGAAGAGACCCTCGGCGTCGGGCGCGATCTGCAGGACAGTGAGGTCGCGCAGCAGCTCGAGCAGCGCTTCGGCGATGCGCCCCGCCTCCGAGCCGCCGCCCGTCGCCGCCGTGAGCTGCTCGAGGGCCGCGCGCGGGTCCCCTGCGATGCAGGCCTCGACGATCGATTTCAGGACGTTGCGATCGACGAGATCGAGGCCCTCGGCGACGACCTCGTCGGCGACCCGCTGCCCGCCGTAGGCGACGATCTGGTCGAGCAGCGTCTGCGCGTCACGCATCGAGCCTTCGCCCTCGCGGGCGATCGCCGCGAGCGCGGGGGCCGAGATCGTGATGCCTTCGGAGCGGCAGATCTCGGCAAGGCGTTCGGACACGGTCGAGAGCGCGATCCGGCGCAGGTCGTGGCGCTGGCAGCGGGACAGGACGGTGAACGGGATCTTCTCCGGGTTCGTCGTCGCGAAGATGAACAGGCTGCGCGGCGGGGGCTCTTCGAGGGTCTTCAGCAGCGCGTTGAACGCTGCCGTCGAGAGCATGTGGACCTCGTCGATGATGAAGATGCGGTGGCGACCGGGGGCGGCGGCGTAGCGGATCGATTCGATGATCTCGCGCATGTCGTCGACGCCGGTCCGGCTCGCGGCATCGATCTCCTGGACGTCGGTCGAGCGGCTCCCGGCGATCTCGACGCAGGACGGGCAGACGCCGCACGGCGAATCCGTCGGCCCCTTCTCGCAGTTCAGGCCCCGGGCGACCAGGCGGGCAAGGGTCGTCTTGCCGACGCCGCGGGGGCCGGTTAACAGGATCGCATGGGGGATGCGGCCGCTCTGGATCGCGTTTCGCAGGGCGCGCGTGACGTGGGCCTGGCCCGAGACCTCCTCGAAGGTCTGCGGCCGCCATTTACGCGCGATGACCTGGTAGCTCATGGTTGGGGGTACCCGTGGGCCCGGTTCGAACGAGCGAGCATGCGAGCGAGAGGACTTCGGGCGGACCGAGAGTTGACCGCAGGGCTTGCCGATCGCAGCCAAGTCCCTGCTACGGCTGCTTCCTTCCGGATCTGACCGGGTTCACAGGATCCCGAACTCGAACGGGACCCTGCGGTCAACACTCGGCACGCGCCGCGCCGAAATCGGACGGTACCCGGCGCGCCGCGGCATTTCAAACGGAGGCCGTTCGGGTCGTTCGGGCGGAACGAGCCCGCCCCGCGCGCAAGACGGGCGCCCTCCCCACGGATTCCGGCTGGTATGCTCCGCCGCCAGGAGGAACCCCATGACGTCCGATGCTCTCGTTTCGCAGCGCGAGGACGAGCTCGCGATCCGCGACCTCGCCAACCGGTACGCGCGGATGATCGACCGCCGCGACTGGCCCGAGCTGCCCCGCGTGTTCACGCCGGACTGCGAGCTCTCGGGCCAGGGCTACCTCATGCGGGGCCACGCCGAGCTCGGCGCCGGCCTGCGCAAGATCGACATGTTCTCCGCGACACAGCACTGCGTTCTCAACCAGGTCACCTGCCTCGACGGCGACCGCGCGACCGGCGAGTTCTACTGCATCGCCAACCACATCCACGAGCGCGACGGCGTCCAGTACAAGCTCGACATGGGCATCCGCTACGACGACCACTACCTTCGCACGCCGGACGGCTGGCGCCTCGCGAAGCGCGTCCTCAACCTGATCTGGCAGCAAGACCTCCCCCTCGACCTCTCCCTCGCCGCCATCATCGTCGTCCTCCTCGTCGCCTGAGACCGCTTCA
>CAZFKD010000708.1:0-2003 GCA_964519695.1 uncultured Spirochaetaceae bacterium | reverse complement strand
TCGTTGTACATCGACGCCCCCTCTCGCTCCCCGCGCCGCGTCTCGCCGGCGGCCCGAGCCTCGGGCGGCGACGCAGATTCCTTCGGATCGCCTCCGGCAGGCGCTTGCGTCGCCGACCCGCCGAGCCCCCAGACGTTCACGAAGTAGTAGGTCGCGCCTCCGCCGGCGAGCACGAACAAGACGACGGCGACCGCCGCCAGCGACTCCCGCCAGATCCGCCGGGTCCGCTGGGCCCGGTCGCTCTCCAGCATGATCTGCGGCACCGACGCCAGTACGGGGATCCCCATCGCGGTCTGCAGCTCGCTCGAGGTATGCAGCGAGGTGTCCGTCACCTCCGACACGAGACCGATGCCGGCTCCGAGCGCCAGGCCGAGGATCGCGCCGAGCGTGAGCAGCAGGATCCGGTTCGGCGAGCTCGGCTCGAAGGCCTTCTCCGCCGACTCCAGGATCCGGAACTTCTCGCCGAGCTGGCGCCGCTCCATGTCCGCCTGGACGCCCGCCTGCTGCAGCCGGTCGCTGAAGTCCTGGTAGGTGCGCGCGAGCTGGTCGTAGTTCCGGCTCAATGCGTCGAGCCGCTCGGCGACCGCCGGCGTCGCGGCGAGCCGTGCCTCGATCCCTGCGACGGTCGCCCTGAGCCGCTCGATGTCCTCTGCGGCGGCCGCGGCGCGCTGCTCGGCCCGTCGCTGCTCGGATCGGGCGTTCTGCTCCGCGATGGAGAGCGGCTCCTCATCGGTCTCCGAATGCGCCTTCAGCTGCTCGCGCAGGACCGAGAGCTCCGCCTCGATGCGCACCATGTCGGGATGCTTGGGCGTAAAGCCCCGGGCGATCAGGCTGTTGCGCTCGAGGTCGAGCGCCCGCGCGCGATAGACCGGGCTCGTCACGTCGTTCGGCGTCGCCATGTCGGCCGAGTTCAGGGCCTGATTCTTCCAATAGGCGGCGTCGCCCTGGGCCGCGTCGTAGAGACGCTGGGCATCGCGCAGGTCGTTCGTCGCGTACTGGAGCGAGCTCTGGTTCGCGTTCATCTCTTCCGGGAGACTGCCCACGTTCTCGGCCTTCAGCTCCGCGATCAGCTTCTCGACCTCCGCGAGCTCCTTCGAGAGCGACTGGATCTTGTCGCTCATGAACTCGCGACTCTTGCGCGTCACCGAGGTCCGGTCCTCGATGTTGCGGTTGATGAAGTCGTTGGCGATCTGCTGGGCGACGTCGCGCGCGATCTGCGGATCCTCGTGGAGGAAGACGATCTTGAAGGTGTTGAACTCGACGTCGCGATTGCGGGACTGGCCGGCCTCGAGCTGATTGAAGACGGGCTCGACGCGCACGAATCCGCGCATGTACTCGACGATCTCGGCCCGCTCCATCTCGTCCCACTCGTCTTCGTAGAGCTCGAACTTGTCGATGATGCCCGAGAGACGGGTCCGGCTCAGGATGTCCGCCGTCATGAGGCCGAGCCGCTCGTTGAGGTCGCTCGCGCGAACGCCGGAATTGACGAGCTTGTCGTCGACCGACTGGGGCTCGACGAGGATCGTCGACGACGACGAGTAGAGATTGGGAAGCGCCATCGCGACCCAGTAGGTCACCAGCAGGAAGGCGCCCGCGATGATCGCCACGAGTTTGCCCCGCCGCCGGGCGAAGCCGAGGAGATCGATGACCTGCGTGCCTTGATCGAGATTCATGTGCGCTTCCTGCCCTAGTAGGAGAGGGGTTCGAAGGTATAACGGATGCCGACTGAGCCGAGATGGACGTCGACCTGGGTCGAGAAGGGTGCCTGGGACCGCCGGGTCTCCTGCCAGAGATAGGTGTAGCGACCGATCACCGCGAGCCGGCGGCTCAGGGCGTACTCGACGGATCCCGTGGTTCTGTAGGCGGTCAGCTCGAAGCGATTGAGATCGCCCGATTGGTCGGCGACCTGGTCGAAGTTGTTCCAGGATCCATTGGCGCGCAGCGTCCACTGATCGTCGATGCGGTGGGTCGCGCTGAGCTCCACGACGTCGGAGATCGAGGAG
>CAZFKD010000707.1:0-2024 GCA_964519695.1 uncultured Spirochaetaceae bacterium | reverse complement strand
CACGACGACGTCCCGCGTCGGCACGGCGCCGAGCACGCAATCCGGCGCGAGCCCGGTCTCGTCGAGAAAACGCTCGACGCTCTCGGGTGTCGGAGGGATGACCGGCAGGCCGTCGGTCCAACCCCGCGCGTGGTAGTCCTCGATCAGGGCAAGGACGTCGGGATACTCGTGGCGGGCGGCGCTCAGCATCGCGGCGTCATGCTAGCGGAGCCGGATCGGGGCGCCACGGCCCATGCGTCGGCCCCGGTGCTCGCATGGATCGTCTGCCCCGTGATCTCCAGGCTCCCCAGCAGGCAGAGGTAGACGATGGTGTCGGCCGCGTCCGGGGCCCGGGAGACCCGGCCGCGCAAAGGCGGGCTGTGTGGATGTGTGCTTCAGGAGGGAACCATGACGAACGCGTCGACGTTGAATGTCATGTCACCGCACCTGCTGTGCGAAGTGGAGCAAGCGCAGCACGAGCCTGAAGGAGGGTTGCACTCCACGGCGCATCGGATCGATGTGCTGGCCTTGGAGCAAGCCGATCACCGCAGTCGCGAAAACGCGGCGGTGGGCGTGGATGGAGTCACGAAGGAGGAGTACGGGCAGGAAATGGAGCAAAACCTTCAGGACTTGCACGCCCGGTTTGGGTCCGCTGGACCGTCAAGCCGCGGCCGCCCCCCATCGGGCTTCGCGAGGTCATCCGAACGTCGATCCGATGCCCGGTTCGGGGCCGAGATCCGAGCGGTGCTTCCGCCCGCTGCCGGTCGGCGGTTCCGCGAGCGGCAGGCGCACGCAAAAGGTCGTTCCGCCGCGCGAACGGCTCTCGATCTCGAGCCGACCTCCATGATCGGTGACGACGCCATGGGCGACGGAGAGCCCGAGTCCCGTTCCGCCTTCGGAGAGACGGGTAGTGAAGAAGGGTTCGAGCACGCGTGCCCTCGTCCGGCGATCGATGCCGTCTCCATCGTCGGAGACCAGGATGCACGCGTCCGTGTCGATTCGCGCCGTTCGGACCACGACGTTCGCTCCGCCCTTGCGCGACTCGGATCCATTTCGGATCAGGTTGATCACGACCTGTTCGACGTCGATCGGGTTCATCCGCACCGGGAGCGGCTCCTCGCCGAGGACGAGATCGAGGCGCCCCCCGCGCTCCGTGACGTAGGCTCTTGCATGGGCACTGGCCCGATCGACCGTGGGATTCAGGTTCTCGAGGGATTTCGGCGCCGGTCGTTCGCGGGCGAACTGCAGGACGCTCTTCACGATGGCGCCGCAGCGCCGCGCCTCCTCGACGACCGTCGCGAGCGCGACGTCGCGCAGGTCGCCTCCGTCCGCACCATCGCGCACGCGCAGCGCGTGCTCGGCGGCCACCGCGATCGCTCCGATCGGATTGTTGATCTGGTGGGCGATCCCCGCCGCCAGCGTCCCGACCGCAACCAGGCGTTTCTGCTCGTCGAGTCGGACGAGGGAGGCGCGCAGCTCCTCGCTCTGGGCGGCCAGGCGCGCCTCGAGCTCTGCGCGGTACTGCTCGAAGATCGATGCGAGCTGGGCCCCGGCGGTGATCGAGCCGCTGACGAGCCAGAGAAAAAATCCGAAGACCATGTCGGTCCCGAAGTAGTGGGTCCACTCGTGCACCCCCTCGGTCAGCGACAAAGCGGGCAATGCGACCAGGAGGAGTCGCTCGCCCGCGTTCGGGACTCTTCGATCGCGGGTCTGCCAGAGATCCCGCGTTGCGAACGCGACACCCAGTGCGACCACGACCGAGCCGCCGATCGCCGTGACGACCGGGGGTGCGAGCAGGGCGAGCAGGCCCCGGGCGACGGCGACGAAGGCCACCGCGGGCCAGTACCGGCGCGGGAGGTGGCGGCCCGAATAGCGGCGTGCTCCTGCGAAGATGAAAGCCGGAAGCGTCGTCCCCAGCGCGACATAACAGAACTCCATCGCGGCCAGGGAGTCCGAGAGCCGGAACGCCAGGCCCGCCGCGTAGAGCGCACACCACCCGAGGGCCCATTCCGTCCCACCACCGCGGGGCGAGATGCGCCAGAGGG
>CAZFKD010000706.1:0-2025 GCA_964519695.1 uncultured Spirochaetaceae bacterium | reverse complement strand
GCCGACCCCACTGGCGCTGCCCCGCGCCGCGCCGGCCGACGCGAGCGAAGCGCAGCTGATCGGGATTCCGCTGCCGGGCCCCGGCCTGCATGCCGTCGACATCGAGAGCCGCGTGCTCGGCCTCGCGCTGAACGGGGCGGACGAGACCTATCACGCCTCGACCCTCGCCCTCGTCACGAACCTCGCGGTCCATTTCAAGCGCGGCCGTCAGGGCTCGCTCGTCTGGATCACGACCCTCGACCGCGCCGAGCCCGTCGCGGATGCCCGGGTCTCGATCACGAACTGCCGCGGCGACGAGCTCGCCCTCGCCACGACCGACGCCGAAGGGATCGCGCGCATCGAGGCCCTGTCGCCCGATCAGGACGCCTACGACGAGAAGCTGGAATGCGCCTGGGGCGATCATCAGCGAGGGCTCCTCGTCCGCGCGGAGAAGGCCGGCGACGTCGCCTTCGTCCATACGAGCTGGAATCGCGGCATCGAGCCCTGGCGCTTCGCCGTGCCGGTCGGCTGGTCGGTGCCGTCGCCGGTGGCCCATAGCGTCCTCGACCGCTCGCTCTTTCGCGCGGGCGAGACGGTGCACATGAAGCATTTCCTGCGCGAGCCGGTCGTCGCGGGGCTCGCGCGGCCTGCAGCGGAGCGGCTGCCGAAGAAGCTGCGCATCGTCCACGACGGCAGCGGCGACGTCGTCGAGCTCGAGATCGTGTTCTCGGCGGACGGCAGCGCGACGAGCGAATGGTCGATCCCGGCGTCGGCGCGGCAGGGCGAGCATCGGATCGAGCTCGTCGTCGGCGACGAGGCGATCCCATCAGGCCGCTTCCGGGTCGAGGCCTTCCGGCTGCCGCTGCTGCGCGGGAAGCTCCAGGGGCCGAAGCGGCCGGCCGTCGCCGGCGAGCCGATCTCCCTCGACTTCGCGCTCGCCTATCTCTCCGGCGGTCCAGCCTCGCTGCTGCCCGTCGAGCTGCGGACCGCGGTCCGGCCGCTCTTCGGCTTCGAGGTCGCGGGATACGACGACTATCAATTCCAGCGCGGCGACGTGAAGCAAGGGATCGAGCGCTTCGAGGATCGCTTCGGCGCCGAGTCCGGCGCCGCTGCCCGGCCTTCGCCGCCGGCCGCCCGCGCCTTCACCCTCGATGCCGCGGGCGGCCTGCGCACGCCGATCGAGCCGCTGCCCGCCGCGGATACGCCGCAGCAGATCGTCGCGGAGATGGCCTTCCGCGATCCGAACGGCGAGATCCAGACGATCGCGCGCTCGATCCCCGTCTACCCGAGCGAGCAATTGATCGGCCTGCGCGTCGCGCCCCATCGCGGCGAAGGCGAGCCGCTGCGCGTCGACGTCGTGCTCTTCGATCTCGAGCAGGAGCCGGTGCGCGGACGGGTGCGTGTCGATCTATTCGAGCGCAAGGTCTACTCCCATCGCAAGCGCCTCGTCGGCGGCTTCTACGCCTACGAGCACACGGCAGAGACGGTCGCCCTCGGCCCGCTCTGCGAGGGCCGCACCGATCGCCGCGGGCGCTACGACTGCAGCGCGCCGCTCGCCGCGACCGGCGATCTCATCGTGCGCGCGACGACGACCGACGACGCGGGCCGCCTCGCCGCGACCCGGGACAGCCTCTGGGTTCCCGGGCCCGACGAGGCCTGGTCCGAGGCGGGTGACTCGGAGCGGATGGACATCGTGCCCGAGAAGCGCTGGATCGAGCCGGGCGAGCGCGCGCGCATCCATGTGCGGATGCCGTTCCGGAAGGCGACGGCACTGGTCACGGTCGAGCGGGAAGGCGTCGCCGAGGCGTTCGTCGAGCGGCTCTCCGGGCGCGACCCGCGTTTCGACCTGAAGGTCCTGCCGGCGCATGCGCCGAACGTCTTCGTCTCGGTCCTCGCCGTGCGCGGCCGGGTCGACGCGCCGGCGCCGACGGCGCGCGTCGATCTCGCGCGGCCCGCTTCGCGGCTCGGCCTCACGGAGCTGCGCGTCGGGCTCGTGCCGCGGACGCTCGCGGTCGAGGTGGAGCCGGAGCGGGCGCGTTATGCAGT
>CAZFKD010000705.1:0-2026 GCA_964519695.1 uncultured Spirochaetaceae bacterium | reverse complement strand
CGCGCAGCGAGGCGCCCTCGTCACTGCCGGTCGCGTAGATCTGGGCGAGCGTCGCGACGAGGATCTCCCGCGCGGCGAGGCTCGCGACGAGACCGACGCCGATCTTCCAGTCGAAGCCGAGCGGCGCGATGAAGGGCTCGAGCGCATGGCCGAGGCGGCCGCCGGCGCTCTGTTCGAGGGCGTAGGCGGCGGCGGCTCGCTCGTCGAGGTCGGCGGGCGGCTCGACCTGCGGAAAGTTCAGCAACAGCCAGAGAGCCACCGTCGCGAGCAGGATGATCGTTCCGGCCCGCCGCAGGAAGGCGCGCACGCTCGAGAGGACCTGCGAGAGCCAGAGCGCGAAGGTCGGCCGGCGATAGGTCGGCAGCTCCATCGTGAATGGCAGCCCGTCACCGCGCACGAGCGTCCGCTTGATCACCGCCGCCACGATCAGCGCCGCCGCCGCCCCGCCGAGATAGAGCGCGAGCAGCACGAGCCCCTGCGAGCGGATCGGCCCGAGGATCGCGCGGTCCGGCACGAACGCGCTGATCAGCAGCGTGTAGACCGGCAGCCGCGCCGAGCAGGTCATGAGCGGCGCGACCAGGATCGTGACGAGCCGGTCGCGCGGCGACGGAATCGTCCGCGTCGCCATGATCCCGGGCACCGCGCACGCATACGAAGACAGCAGCGCGACGAACGAGCGCCCCTCGAGCCCGATCCGCCCCATTACGCGATCGATCACGAAGGCGGCGCGCGCCATGTAGCCGAGGTCTTCGAGCAGATAGAGCAGGGAGAAGAGGATCGTGATCTGCGGCAGGAAGATCACGACCGCGCCGACGCCGGCGATCAGCCCATCCGCGACGAGATCCGCGAGCCAGCCCGCCGGCAGCTCCGCGTGCGCCAGCTGCGCGAAGGACGCGACGCCCCCGTCGATCGCGTCCATCGCCGGCCCCGCGAAGCGGAAGATCAGCTGGAAGAAGGTCAGCATCACGAAGACGAACAGCAGCGAGCCCCAGAGCGGATGCAGCACGACCGAGTCGATGCGCTCCGTCAGGCGATGGCGGGCGGGGGGCTCGGCGATGACATGGGCGGCGATCGAATCGGCCCAGGCGAAGCGCTCCTCCCGATCGGCGGGCGGGGGGATCGGGGGCCGCGACCAGGCGTCGGGATCCGCGAGCAGCGCGCGGAGGCGATCGAGGCCGCGACCGCGATGGCCGACGACGCCCACGACCGGGACACCGAGCGCCGCCTCGAGCCGGGCGAGGTCGACTACGCCGCCGCGCGCGGCGAGCTCGTCGAGCATCGTCAGGACGACGACGGCGGGGCATTCCTGCCGGAGCGCCTCGCCGATGAAGGGGAGGGTGCGCTGCAGCGAGCAGGCATCGGCAACCAGGATCAGGGCATCGGGGCGGGCGACGCCTTCGACGCGCCCGGCGAGCACGTCCGTCACCACCGCCTCGTCGGCGCTGATCGGCGCGAGCCCATAGGTCCCGGGCAGATCGATCAGGAGCGCGCGTCCGCTCGCGAGCTCGAGTGGACCCTCGCGGCGCTCGACCGTGACACCGGGGTAGTTCCCCACGCGCGCGCGCAGTCCGGTCAGCGCATTGAAGAGCGTCGTCTTCCCCGCATTCGGGCTCCCGAGCAGGGCGAAGATCCGCTCCCGGCTCATCGCAGGGCCGCCTGCGCGCGCGCGTCCGGGCAACCGCCGTCCCGGGCGTCGCCGCCCCTCGGCCCGTCGCCTTCCGCGTGCGCGCCGCGACCCTCGTGTCCGCCGCGCCCGGCACCGGCTTCGATCCGAACAACACGAACGCGAGCGCTTTCCGTCCGGCGCAGGCAGAGCTGGTATCCACACAGCTCGAAGACCGAGGGATCGCCGAGGGGCGCCCGCCGCAGGCATTCGACCGTGATGCCCGGGCGAACGCCCAGGTCCGCGAGCCGGCACGCGACGCCGTCGTCGCCTGCGATCGAGACGACCCGGACGGGCTGGCCGATCGGGGCCTGGTCGAGGGTGGTTTCAGGGGTGGACATGGGGGCTGGCGGGTTCGGGGGC
>CAZFKD010000704.1:0-2031 GCA_964519695.1 uncultured Spirochaetaceae bacterium | reverse complement strand
AGGATCTCCCCCGCGCCGGCCGCCGCCATGCGTGCGGCCCATTCGACGGCGTCGATTCCGGTCGGGGTCCGGCCGCCGTGGGTGAAGACCTCCCAGCGCGGCGACTCGCCCGGGGCCGAGACCTGCTTCGCGTCGATCGCGAGCACGAGATTGGCGCTCCCGATCTTGGCCGCCGCCTGCTCGACGAGCTCCGGGTTCTTGATGGCGGCTGTCATGATCGAGACCTTGTCCGCGCCGGCGTTCAGCAGATCGCGCACGTCCTGGAGCGAGCGGACCCCGCCGCCGACGCAGAGCGGCATGAAGACGCTCTCGGCCGTCCGGGACACGATGTCGAGCAGGATCCCGCGCGCTTCGTGGCTCGCCGTGATGTCGAGGAAGGTGATCTCGTCGGCTTCCTGGGCATCGTAGCGCTTCGCGACCTCGACGGGGTCGCCCGCGTCGACGTGGTCGACGTACTGCACGCCCTTGACCACGCGGCCCTTGTCGACGTCGAGACACGGAATGATGCGCTTGAAGAGCGGCATGACTAACGCAGGTCCTCGAGCTCGCGGAGCGCGGATGCGATGTCGACGCCGCCGGTGTAGATCGCGCGGCCCACGATGACGCCGCAGATGTTCTGGTCGCGCAGCTTCGCCGAGGCGACGACGTCCGCGTTCGTCGCGACCCCGCCCGACACGATCACGGGGATCCGCAGCGCGTCGGCGAGGCGCGCCGTCGCATCGAGATTCGGCCCGGTCAGCATGCCGTCGCGTGCGATGTCCGTATAGACGATGGCGGCGACGCCGGCGTCCTCGAAGCGGCGCCCGAGATCGGCGGCGAGGATCTCGCTGCCCTCGGTCCAGCCCTCGACCGCGACCCTGCCGTCCCGGGCGTCGATGCCGACGACGATCTTCCCGGGATGCTTCGCGGCCGCGCGCTTCACGAGCTCCGGATCCCGCAGCGCGACCGTTCCGAGGATCACGCGAGCGATGCCCCAGCCGAGCGCTTCGTCGACGCCTTCGAGGGTCCGCAGCCCGCCGCCGACCTGGACCGGAATCCCGCCCACCGCCGCGAGGATCTTCCGGATCGATTCGCCCTGCACGGGCCGGCCCGCCTTCGCCCCGTCGAGATCGACGACGTGCAGCCGCCGGATGCCGTGGGCCGCGAAGCGGCCCGCGACCCGCGCCGGATCCTCGTCGTAGACCGTCGCCGCGTCGTAGCGTCCCTGCGAGAGCCGCACGGCGCGCCCGCCGAGCAGGTCGATCGCGGGAATCAGCTCGAAGGGCGCGCGCGCTCCCACTAACAGGCCTCCAGCCACTGGCGATAGGCGTCGAGCAGGCGCTTGCCCGCGGCCTGGCTCTTCTCGGGATGGAACTGGACGGCGAAGACGTTGGCGCGGGCGACGGCCGAGGCGAAGCGCCCGCCGTAGTCCGTCCAGCCGACGACGTACTCGAGATCGGTCGGCTCCGGGCGATACGAATGCACGAAATAATAGATGTCGCGTTCGGGCAGGAGCTCGACCATCGGATGGCTCCCCGAATAACGAACCTCGTTCCAGCCGATGTGCGGGACGCGGAGCGGGCGGGCGGGCGCGCCCGGCGAGCCCCCGCCCGGAACCGAGTCCGGAAAGCGCGTGACGCGGCCGCGGAAGACGCCGAGTCCGCGCGTGCGGCCGTGTTCCTCGCCTTCCTCGAAGAGGAGCTGGAGGCCGAAGCAGAGCCCGAGATAGGGCCGACCGTGGTCGGTCACCTTGCGGATCGCATCGGCGAGCCCCGCGTCTTCGAGGGAGCAGACGGCGTCCTTGAACGCGCCGACGCCGGGCAGCAGCACGCCGTCCGCGCCGGGCACGACCTTCGGATCGGCGGTCACGACGGGCGTCAGGTCCGAGCGCTCGAGGGCCTTCGCGACGCTGCGGATGTTGCCGGCGCCGTAGTCGACGAGCGCGATGCGCGGTCGCATGGCGCTACAGCGCCCCCTTGACCGTCGGGAGCCCCGTCTCGCGCGGATCGATCGCGACCGCCTCGCGGAGCGCGCGGGCGACGCCCTTGAAGG
>CAZFKD010000703.1:0-2034 GCA_964519695.1 uncultured Spirochaetaceae bacterium | reverse complement strand
AGGGGATGGCGATAGAGCTTGATCGGATGGCCGGACATGGGGACCTCCTCGTTCCGTGCGGGCGCCCGATCGGTGGATCCGTCCGTCGGATCCGGCGTCGGCCGGAGATCGCTTCGCCGGGAACGGGGACGAACATCGGGGCGGCGGGGCGACGGGGGTAGGGCCACGGTCCGCAAGGCGGACTTGCGCGGGATGAAACGCCGCGAGCGGTTCGCGCTGTTCAGCGGAGGGCCGGATGGCCGCGCAGCGCGCCGACACACGCCTCGACGAACGCGCGCACCTTGCCCGGCGCCCTGCGGCCGCCGGCATGGACGACATGGACCGGCAGCGGATCGAGCTCGAAGTCGTCGAGCACGCATTCGAGGGCGCCCGCAGCGACCAGCGCACGGACCTGATACGAGAGCACGCGCGTCACGCCTGCGCCGAGACAGGCCGCTTCGATCACCGCGCGGTTCGAGCTGACGACGAGGCGCGGCGTCGGCCGGACGACGATCTCGCGATCGTCTTCCCGGAAGCGCCATTCCGTGAGGAGCGTGCTCGCGGCGGAGGCCACGACGGGCATGCGCGCGAGATCGCGCGGGTGGGCCGGTCGCCCGTGCTCGGCGAAGAACTGCGGCGCGGCGCAGACGACGCGGCGGACCCGACCGACGCGCTTCGCGAGCAGGCCGCTGTCGGGCAGATGGCCGATCCGGATCGCGACGTCGATGCCCTCCTCGACCATCGAGACGATCCGATCGGCGAACACCGCGCGGATCGCGATGCCCGGCTCGCGTGCGAGGAAATCGGCCAGGATCGGGGTGAGGACGAGGTCGCCGAAGAGCACGGGCGCCGTGATCACGAGCGTGCCGTGGGCCGACGCCTGCCCGGCCGACGCGGCGCCCTCGGCGGCCTCGAGCTCGGCGAGGATCCGGCGGCAGTCGGCGAGAAAGCGCTCGCCCGACTCGGTGATGCGAACGCCGCGGGTCGAGCGCTGGAGCAGCTTCGTGCCGAGGCGCTTTTCGAGGGCGGCGACGGCGCGCGTCACGCTCGGTGCCGAGAGCGCGAGCCGGCCCGCGGCCCGGTTGAAGCTGCGTTCTTCCGCGACCGCCTGGAAGACGTGCATCTCCTGGAATCGGTCCATCGAACGCGCCTCCCCGTCAGCGCTCGAGAAAGCGCGCGATCTCGTCCGCTCGCGTGTCGGCGTCGGCCTCGCCGAGCTCGATGATCCGGCCGAGGAAATCGCCCTGGAACATCAGCATGCTGAGGATGTCGCGTCCGCGCTGCTCACGGGTTCCGAGGCGCCGCGTCAGGAAGCGGAAGAGCTTCGGGAGCTCGGGCTCGTAGTCGCGTGCGATCGCGCCGAGCTCGACCGAGGGGCGCAGGATCAGGAGGTCGACCGGCCGCAGACTCTCCGCCGTCGGGCCGGCGCCGGCTTCGAGCAGGCGGTTGACGCGCTGTAGCCGGAGCGCGTCCTGATCGAGCAGGTCGAGGAACACCGAGTTGAAGAGCACGCCGAGCACCTGGGCCGGCGTCGGGTAGCGAACGCCCTCGCTGCGCGCGAGCACGCTCGTCGGCGCCATGGCGCGGGTCGAGACCGCGATGATCTTGCTCGCGCCGAGATGCACGGCGGGCGCGAGCGGCGAATGCAGGCGGATGCCGCCGTCGCCGAACCACTGTCCGGCCAGCTCGATCGCCGGGAAGAAGAGGGGGAGCGCGGCGGAGGCCATGACGTGCTCGACCGTGAGCTCCCGCAGCACGCTGTGGCGCTGGGGGCGCTCCCAGGCCTCGACCTCCTCGCCCTGGCAGAAGACGACCGTGCTGCCGCTCGCATAATGGGTCGTCGAGAGGGCGATGGCGCGCAGCGAGCCGTGCGCCAGGTTCTGGCGGATCCCCGGCAGGCTGCCGTCCGGCGTCTCGAGCACGCCCATCAGGAACTCGCGCAGCGGGCGCGTATCCACCAGGCCCTGCGCTTGGGGCACGATCCGGCGACCGCCGAGCAGACCGAGCTGGACGATCCAGCGCAGGCCGCGCGGCAGCAGCGAGAACACGTCCACG
>CAZFKD010000702.1:0-2037 GCA_964519695.1 uncultured Spirochaetaceae bacterium | reverse complement strand
GACGTTGAGGCGGTAGTAGAGATCCTCGCGGAACTCGCCCTTCGCGACGGCATCCTCGAGATTGCGATTGGTCGCCGCGATGATGCGCGCATCGACGCGGACGTCCGTCTCGCCGCCGAGGCGCGAGAACTCGCCGTCCTGCAGCACCTGCAGCAGCTTCGCCTGCAGGCCGGGGGCCATCTCGCTGATCTCGTCGAGGAAGATCGTGCCCTGGTTGGCGTATTCGAACTTGCCGAGCTTGCGCTTCTGGGCGCCGGTGAAGGCGCCCTTCTCGAAACCGAAGAGCTCGCTCTCGAGCAGCTCGGAGGGCAGTGCGGCGCAGTTGACCTTGACGAAGGGGCGACTGCGGCGATTGCCGAGCTGGAAGAGCGCCCGGGCGACGACCTCCTTGCCCGTTCCGCTCTCGCCCCGGATCAGGACCGTGATGTCGGTATCCGCGACCTGCTCGATGATCTCGCGGACCTCGCGCATGCGCGGGCTGTCGCCGCCGAGCAGCAGCGCATCGACCTCGGTCCGCACGCGCCCGCGCAGATGCTTGACCTCTTCTTCGAGGGCGCGGTTCTCGAGCGCCTTCTTGAAGGCGACCTCGAGCTCCTCGACCTCGAAGGGCTTGCGCAGGAAATCCGTCGCGCCGAGCCGCATCGCCTCGACGATCGTGCGGGCCTGGCCGTGCCCGGAGAGCATGATGACGGGCACCTCGGGCACGCGTTGCTTGATGCGGCGGAGCGTCTCGAGGCCGTCCATGCCGGGCAGGACGGTGTCGAGCGTGATCAGGTCGGGACGGATGCGGTCGAGATTCGCGAGGGCGGACTCGCCATCGCTCACGGCATGGACCCCGTAGCCCTGACGCGTTGCCAGAGTCTCGAGGAAATCGCGAATGCTCGGATCGTCGTCGATGACGAGGACCTTGACGCGGTCGGACATCAGGGAAGTCGCTCCCACTCCATTCGATTCCATCGATCCATCTTGCGCTCGGTGACTCGATCCTCGGAAGTCGTTCCGTCGGATGCTTTTCGCCCCGAAACACATTTCCCAGCGCCCCGAAAATTCCGAACTTCGATCCGGCGGGCCGAGCCGCGCTGGAGAGTGACCCAGATCCAGCGGGAGGTGGTCCTTCTTTTTCAAAGATTGTGGAAAAAAGTTCCAGGTTTGGACAATCGAGGCCCCGGTGGGAAAGCCGGTTCCGTGGTAATCGGCCGGCCGCTGATCAGTCTTGGGCGGATTCAGTCCGGGGATCTCCGGATAACCGACCCATGGCGACATCCCGATGACGCCCGCAAGGCGATTGTTCGAATCCGACGGACCGCAGGCCGCTGGCCCGGGCCTGGGAATGCTAAATGAGGGCTTGGCGTGCTTCGTGACTTCCCCGCGAGGAGCTCCCGTCGGGCGCCCGATGGGCAAATCGGCCAGGCAGGCGACCCATTCTCTCGGAGAGGGCCACATCCCCCTGACCGGCCCTTCTCCCTGGCCAGCCCGTTCTGACCATCCACCCCTCCGCGCTCGCCCCGGAAAGATCGAATGCCTGCCGACCAATCGACCGTCTGCGCCGTACAACCCCGCAGGATCCGCCTGCTCGCCGTCGCCGGGGCCCGGCCCAATTTCATGAAGATCGCGCCCCTGATGAAGGAGCTGCTCCGGCGGGCGGACCGCTTCGAGCCGATCCTGGTCCATACGGGTCAGCACTACGACCAGGCGATGTCCGAGTCGTTCTTCCGGGACCTCGCGATTCCCGAGCCGGACGTCAACCTCGGCGTCGGCTCCGGCACGCATGGGGAGCAGACGGCCCAGGTCCTCGTCGCGATCGAGAAGATCCTGCTGGAACGCCGCCCGGACGTCGTGCTCGTGGTCGGGGACGTCAACTCGACGATCGCCGCGACGCTGGCGGCCGTGAAGCTCCATATTCCCGTCGCCCACGTCGAAGCCGGCCTGCGATCCTGGGATCGCGCGATGCCGGAGGAGGTCAATCGCGTCCTGACCGACGCCGTCTCCGACTGGCTCTTCACGACCGAGCCCTCCGCCGAAACGAACCTTCGGCGG
>CAZFKD010000701.1:0-2037 GCA_964519695.1 uncultured Spirochaetaceae bacterium | reverse complement strand
GACGAGGGCGGAGGCAAGGGCGAGGGCGGTCAAAAGCTCGCCGAGAAGGGCGAGGAGCTGAAGGAGGAGATGGACAATCTCCTCGACGAGATCGACGCCGTGCTCGAAGAGAACGCCGAGGAGTTCGTCAAGAACTACGTCCAGCGCGGCGGGCAATGATCCGATCGAAGGATCTCGCCAGACCGCTCGAGGGGGTCGGCGAGCGTCCGCGGCGACGATGCGCCGTTCGCAAGGCACCGCTTGTTTTCTGAGGGGGGAACAGTGCTGTTTCGAGACAGCTATCAGGGCTCCAGCTTTTTCGAGCTTCTCCAGGTCGACTATCGCCATCTGATGCCGGATCTGGCCGCCTGGGGACGGAGCGCCGTCGCCTCCGTGCCGCACGGCACGACCGTGCTCGCGATGCGCTTCTCGAGCGGGGTACTCGTCGCGGGTGATCGATTGGCGACCGCCGGCCACGCGGTCGCGTCGCGCGACGTGGTCAAGGTCTTCGAGACGGATCCCCATTCGTTGATGGCGATCTCCGGTGCGGCCGGACCGTGCATCGAAATGGCCCGGATCCTCTCGGTCGAGCTCGAGCACTACGAAAAGATCGAGGGCGAGGGGCTCGAGCTCGAGGGCAAGGCCAACAAGCTCTCCCAGATGATCAGGGCCAATCTCCCGGCGGCAATGCAGGGCCTCGCCGTCGTTCCGCTCTTCGCGGGATTCGATACGCGTCGCAAGTTCGGACGCCTCTGGAAGTTCGACATCACGGGTGGCCGCTACGAAGAGACCGAATTCGATGCGACCGGCTCGGGCGGACTCTATGCGCGCGAGTCGCTGAAGCATGGTTGGAGGCGCGAGCTCGGTCGAGAAGAGGCCGTGAAGGTGGCCGTCGCCGCCTTGACCGCGGCCGCGGACGAGGATCGCGCGACGGGCGGAGTGGATCTCGAGCGAGGCATCTACCCCATCATCAAGACGTGCACCGCGGCCGGTCACGCCGACGCGTCGGAAGCCGAGATCGCGGCCTGTTACCGCGAGATCCTCGCGGCGCGTTCGGCGGGAGGTAATCGCTGATGTCCATGCCGTTCTACGTCTCTCCCGAGCAGGTGATGGCCGACAAGGCCGAGTTCGCCCGCAAGGGCATCGCTCGCGGCAAGTCGATCGTGGCCCTCGAGTTCCTGGGCGGAATCCTGCTGATGGCGGAGAACTCGACCTCGCTGTCGAAGGTCGGCGAGATCTACGATCGCCTCGCATTCGCCGGGGTCGGAAAGTTCAGCGAGTTCGACCAACTCCGGAAGGTCGGTGTCCGGTTCGCGGATACCAAAGGCTATGCCTACAGTCGCGAGGACGTTCGCGGCAAGGGCATGGCAAACGCCTTCTCCCAGGTGATGGGCGAGGTCTTCACGCGGGAGATCAAGCCACTCGAAGTCGAGATCATCGTCGCCGAGGTCGGCGACGATCGGTGGGAGGATCACCGCTCGAATTCGCTCTACCGGATCAAGTACGATGGCTTCATCAGCGATCACTCGGGCTTCTGCGTGATCGGTGGCAAGGTCGAAGAGGTCGAGTCGGTTCTGAAGAACGACTATCGCGCGGGCATGCCCGCGGGGGACGCGGCGCGTCTGGGGCGACGGGCGCTCAACGCCGGAGCAGAACGGAGCTCGGAGCTCGGTGCCTCGAGCCTCGAGGTCTGCCTCCTCGATCGGAGTCGAAGCGGCCGCAAGTTCTGCCGCCTTTCTACCGATGAAGTTCAAGGTATGCTCGATAGCTGACACCGGGGGCAGCGCGCATCCGGTCCTGCGTCGATCACGTGGTCAGGCGGCTTTGTGCAGAAGCGCATCTATGGCATCGAGACAGAGTACGGGATCATCTTCACTCCCGAGGGTCGCAAGACCCTGCCGGTCGAGAAGGCGATCCGTTTCCTCTTCGAGAAGCTGATCACGACCGAGCATTTCCTCAACGTCTTCCTCGAGAACGGCGCCCGCTTCTACCAAGACACGGGTTGCCATCCCGAGTACGCGACGCCCGAGTGCGCGTCGCCGCGCCAGCTGATCGTCT
>CAZFKD010000700.1:0-2043 GCA_964519695.1 uncultured Spirochaetaceae bacterium | reverse complement strand
CGACCCGAAGAGTATGCCGGTCGCGTGCACAACCACCTGAGCGGCGCGTACTCCTATCCGCTGCACCCCGACGTTCTGAACTCGCTGGCGGTTGCGGAGAGCTACCACCGCTACGGCAGCTACCTGTGTTCGCAGGCGTATCCCGACGGCGCGCCCATGCACACGGCGTATCCGTCGGGCCATTCGGTGGGCGCTGGCTCGACGGTCACGATGCTCAAGGCGATCTTCGACGAAACCTTCGTGATCCCGAACCCCGTCGAGCCGACGCCGGACGGACTGAGCCTCCAACCCTACGAGGGTCCGCCGCTGACCGTTGGCGGCGAGCTCGACAAGCTGGCCTTCAACATCGGCATGGCGCGGATCTTTGGAGGAATCCACTGGCGAAGCGACGTCGTCGAAGGGAACCGGCTCGGCCAGGAGGTCTCGATCGCGATCCTCGCGGACATGAAGTCCGCGTACAACGAAGGCTATCGAGGCTTCACGTTGAGCAAGTTCGACGGGACGAGCTACCAGATCTGACGCGCCGCGTTCCAGCAGTCGACGACGCTCGCGGAATCACGAACGCGGGCTAACGCAGATCCGAGAGCGCCTCCATGACCTCCGCCTGCACCTCGGGCCGGTGCAGGTTGCCGAGGTGGCCGCCGCTCGGGAAGAAGCGCACACGCTCGGCGCCGACGAGCGCCGTCAGCCACTCGATGTCGGCCTGGCTGGTCAGGAAGTCGTTCTGGTTGGCGAAGACGCGGAGGTTGGGATGGCCGCGCAGTCCCTCGGCGATCGCGCGAAGGTCATTCTTGGCCACCAGATCCTCGGCGGACGACACCGTCCCGAGCCGGTCCCGGTAGTACGGGAGCACGAACGCGAACAGGTACATCTCGAACGAGTAGTCGCCGATCTCGAGGTAGGCGGGCAGGCGGCGCATCGAGCGCCGTTCGGTAAGCAACACGCCGAGGTCCTCGCGTTCCTGGCTTGCCCACAGCAGCGCCTGCAACGTGCGCCGGAATGCCAGCCCGATCAGGAACTCGGCCTCCTCGTTCGAGAACGGGAGTTCCATCGTCGGCGTGATCGTGCTGCCTTCGAGGGCGGTGGATCCGACGCGGTTGTACGCGCCGACTCCGAGCTGCAACTCCTGCGCGTGTCGGGCGACACTGACCGCTTTCATCAGGATGCGCCGCACCTCCGCCTCGGGGGTCGGATGCGCGAGCGGAGCCTGGAAGAATCCGTCGAGGCGTTCCATGCCGTATTGCAGCCGCACGGGGGGATCGAGCAGCAGGAAGCGGTCGAACTGCACGCGCGCATGCGCCGCCGCGCTCTCGTCCGCCGCGATGAAGAAGCCATGAAATGCGCCGAGCGAGTAGCCGAGGTAGACGCGCTCGGCGACCCGCCCCGGGAAGCGCGTCGCCAGATCGCGGTCGATGGCATCGAGTGCGATGTGGACATCCTGCGCGTCGACGGGGCCGTGGCCCGGCACCGGCGCGCTTCCGCCCCGCTCGATGAACTCCGGATTCATCGCGCTGCTGACGACCGCGACCGAGAATCCCCGCTCCCACGCCATTTCGGCGAGCGCGATCGCCGAGGAGCCGAGGCGATGGGCGCCGAGGCCGGGAACCAGGAACACCAGCGGCGCGCGGTGCGGTTGCAGGCGGTACGAGTAGGGCAGCACGCGGCCGGTGGTGGACATCGCCACCTCGCGCCAGGCGAGCCGGGAGCCGAAACCGAGATCGCGCGGCCCGAGGAAGGCAGCCTCGAGCGTCTGGGTCGCGCCGGTGTCCTCGCCGCGATCGAAGATCGGCGGATCCTCGATGCGCTCCTCCCGGACGAGGGTCCAGAGCAGCCGGGAGTCATCGTAGACATCCGGGCTGCTCGCGGCGAAGCGGCGATAGTCCGGAATCGAATCGGCGAGGTCGTTGAAGTTGAGGCCGACGCGCGCGCCGAGCGGCAGGAAGTACGTCGCTGGATCGAGCAGCGCGTCCGGGACCAGACCGAGGCCGTCGCGAACGGAACTCGGGCCGAGGATCGGCAGCGTCAGGAACGTCGACGGACGCC
>CAZFKD010000699.1:0-2064 GCA_964519695.1 uncultured Spirochaetaceae bacterium | reverse complement strand
GAAGGGGCGATGCCTGAAGGCGAACCCGACGAGCCCGCCGCTTCCGCTCCGTCCGCGGTCGCAGCGCCGGCGGCGCTCTTCGCCGGATCGGACGCGCTGGTCGGCTCCTCGGGCGATGGCATGCTCCGGCTCGAGCTCCCGGAGCGCGAAGCGGCCGGCGTCCTGCGGCGCCTGCGCGAAGAGTCCTCGCCCGCCTTCGATCGCCTGATCGACCTCACGGTCGTCGATCGGATCGACCGGACGGGACGACTCGAGATCGTCTACGTCTGCGAAGCGAGCGAGCGCGGTACGCGTCTGCGCGTCCACGTCCTGCTCGAGCCCGGCGGACAGGAGACCGAATCCGCGGTCGCCCTCTGGCCCGCCGCCGACTGGCTCGAGCGCGAGGCCTTCGATCTCTTCGGCGTGCGATTCCGCGGTCATCCGGGTCTGCAGCGTCTGCTCCTGCCCGCCGATTTCGAAGGCGCGCCGCTCCGGCGGGACTTCGTCGCGCCGACGATGCCGGGCGTGGATGGGCCGAGATGAGCGCCGCGACCGAGCCGGCGGCCTCGCGAACCCTCTCCGAGCGCCTCGGCTTCCGCCCGGCGGTCGTCGAGCTCGGTCATACACATCCAGGTGTCCGCCGTGTGATGGGCGCCGTCGGCGGAACGACTTCGTTCCTCGTCACGCTCGACGACGATCGGATCGAGGCGCTCGAGGTCGAGATCGGACTCGGCCACCGTGGCTTCGAGAAGGAGGTCGAGTCCCGGCCCTGGGCGCAGGCGCTGCCCTTCGTCGCGCGGCTCGGCCATGCGAGCGGCCCGATCGCCCAGATCGGCTACTGCCTGGCGCTCGAGCGACTCGCGGGACTCGAGGTGGCAGCGCGCGCGACGTGGCTGCGAACGTTCGTCTGCGAGCTCGCCCGGATCACGGATCATCTCGCGCGCGTCGCGGCGCTCGCGGCTGCGCTCGGTGCCGGTGCGGCAGAGCGTGCGGTCGCGCGGGGCGAGCGGGTCGCGGCGCGGCTGCTGGAGGCGGCGATCGGAGGCGGCCCGCTCGCTGCGTGGGCGCTGCCCGGCGGTGTGGCACGGGATCTGCCCGCGGATTTCGAGCTTCGCTTCGCGGACGCGAAGAGAAGGCTCGACGCGACGCTCGAGAGCATGGATCGGCTCCTGCTCGGACATCCGGGCGTCCTGCTGCGCCTGGTCGACGTCGCCCCGCTCGCGCCCGCAGCCTGCCTCGCGCTCGGGATCACCGGCCCGTGCCTGCGCGCCGCGGGCATCGCGCGAGACGGGCGCCGGGATGCGCCCCTGCTCGCCCATGCGGAGCTCGATTTCGACGTACCGATCGGCACGCGCGGGGATGATTTCGATCGGCTCGCCGTCGTCGTCGAAGAGATCCGCCAGAGTCTGCGCCTCGGCGAGCAGTGTCTTCGCAGGCTCTTCGACGGCAGCGTCGGCGGCGCGGGCCAGGGCGCCCTGGCGGGCGCCTCTCGGGAGGCTCCGCCGCTCGTCGTTCCCGCCGGCGAGGTCGCGCTTTCGATCGAGTCGTCGACGGGCGAGCTCGGCTTCTTCCTCGTGAGCGATGGCGGTGCGCTCCCGCGCCGGATCCGCGTTCGGGCCCCCAGCTTCTTCCATGCACAGGCGCTCCCGGCCGCGCTCGTCCATGCGCATCTCGACGATCTGCTGCCGACGGCGGCGCTCTTTCACCTCGTCTCCGCGGAGTGCGATCGATGAGCCGGCGGGCGGCGCAGACCGGGGTCGCGCCGACTGCGGAGCCGGGCGATGGGGTCGCCCCGACGCTGCCGGGGCCGCCGCCGCTGCGCCCCTTCGGCCTCGTGCTCCGTCACGACGGGCGCTTCCTGCACGAAGGCGCGCCGATCCGGAACCGAAAGCTCCGCGAACATTTCGAGCGCTCCGTCGAATACCTCCCCGAGGAGGGGAAATTCGTCGTTCGCCTCGGCCATTTTCGGGGCCAGATCGAGGTGGAGGAGGCCGGCTTCTTCGTTCGATCGATCGAGCTGGCCTCGGGTGAGATTGCGCTCTCGGACGGCTCGCGCGAGCGGCTCGACGTCGCGAGACTCGCGAC
>CAZFKD010000698.1:0-2065 GCA_964519695.1 uncultured Spirochaetaceae bacterium | reverse complement strand
CCGCCGCCTGATCGCCCAGATTCGCGATGACGAGCAGCCCGCGGCTTCCGGTGCGATAGAGCGTCGCGCGCAGCGGCGCCGGGGCCTGCACTCGCTCGCTGGCCGACCACCACGGGTGGAGGTCCGCATCCGCCAGGCTGCCGAAGCGGTCGACCGCCCGGGCGATCTTCTCGGCCTCCTTCATGTCGGTGTTGCCGATCACGATCGGTACGTCGTTCAGCAACGCCCAGGCCTGCATCCCGCGGTGGTAGGCGGTCGCTCGTTCGGGCCCCGCCTGCTTGACCTGAGGCAGTATGACCCACGCGCCGCCGACATGCGGCTGCATGAGAGCAGCCAGGTAACCCTCCGGAAGGTCGAGATACTCCGGGCGATACGCCGATGGATCCGCCGCCATCTCCGCGCCGCTCATCCCTCCCGAGAAGATCGAGTTGAGGTGCTCTCCGACCCAGTGGTAGTCCACATAGGCTGTCAGCGCTCTCGGCTGTCCGACGGTATGGATGACCAATAGGGCTTCGGGATCCTGCTGTTTCATCGCTGTGTAGAGACGCAGATAGAAGTCGCGAACGTTGAAGTACTCCCAGATCTCGCGGTCGGTCCGCCCGACGAGTCGCGGGCTCTTGCGGCACATACGACTGATTGAGCCAAGATCGAAGTACAGACCACCGAGCCGCTCCTCTGTAAGCGCGGCGAGATTCTCCTCGAGCATCCACTCGAGGTAGTCCTGACGCCCCATGCAGACGGCGTAGCTATAGGGCTGGCCCGTCTGGTACGGAATCCCGTACGCGCGGATCGCCCGCGCCTCTGCGGTCGGTGCGACCTTGAACATGACGCCATCTGCGGACCAGTCGTCAAACCGTGCCATTGCTCGCGGATGCATCGACGGGGAGATCGTGAGCTTCCCGTACGGGATGTAGGCGATCCCCCGCTCGTCCAGGCGCTCCCGAAGTTGTCGCTGTGTTGCGTTCCGACGCGACAGGGGAAGACCATGCCACATCCCCTGGAACCCCTCGCTGAAAGCGATCCACGCAAGCTTCGTACCGACTTTCCTATCGTACTGCGGCGCACTCGTTCCCTGCGACACGAAGCGAACGGAACGCCAATCTGGAGGAAGCGGTCGCATCGGCATCGGGAACAGCGCGAAGCGATCCTGCCACGGCCCTTCTGCCGAGATCGCCTGCTCACCGCTCAAAGGCTCGATCTTTAGTACGACTCGACCGCTGCTCGGCTCGAGCGCGATCGGCTCTCGGATCCGCGCGCCACCCCAATGGACGTTCGTTTCGGACCACCACTCGAGCCCGACGTCCCGATCGCCGACCCAGAAGGTCGGCGAGAACGAGAAGCGTCGGGGCGCGGTCGGCGTCCTACCGGCGGCCTTCATCGACCCGGCCTTGTCGATGTTTAGGAGCCGGTAGTCGTAGATCATGTGATGGTTGAATAGCTCGGCATGTTCGGAACGGATCGGTAGCTCGTAGCGAAGCGCGGAGACCTTCCCCGTCCCCGAGATGGAGAGGTCGACTCGGATCATGCCGTCGAACTCGACCTGGACGTCGGCCGTCAATTGCAGGGATCCTTGCGTCGCCCGCGTCTCGAGTCGCACGGCATCGGCGCGGGCGTCGGCGATCGCGGGGCGGCTCCAGGAGATCGCCTCTCCGTCGACCAGCATGCGAGCTGGCTCAGCCAACAGCTCGCGACCCTGTGAGCGGATGGATTCCGGCATGGGACCCGACGCGAAGCGATAGCTGCGCCCCCAGACCTCGACGACGACGGCGGACTCCGTCGCCTCTGCCCTCACTGGCTCGAAAGGCGGCGGAATGGTCCGTACGCCCTCGGCGGAGCTCACCGCGGGGAAGATGACTGTCAGAGCCGCTGCGTAGAGAACGAACCCCCACGCGGGGCGTCTCAGGTGTCTTGCATCCCGGGACGATTCAAACACTTGCACCTCCAACCCCGAGCTCCCCGCCTCTCGCTGACCCTGCGGGGGTTCGACCGCTCCGGTATGGTAGTCCGCCCGCTTGGCGGCGCTGCGGGAGAAGGCCGGATTGCTGTTCCACACCCACGAGTTCCT
>CAZFKD010000697.1:0-2066 GCA_964519695.1 uncultured Spirochaetaceae bacterium | reverse complement strand
AGCGGGCGGACCGTCCGCGCCGAGCGCGTCCTGATCGCCGCCGGCCGCGTCTCGAACGTCGAGGCTCTCGATCTCGGCCGCGTCGGGATCCAGACCGACGAGTCGGGCCTCGTGAAGGTCGATGCCTGCTTCCGGACCGAGGCGGAGAACGTCTACGCCGTCGGCGACGTGATCGGCTTCCCGGCGCTCGCCTCGACGAGCATGCACCAAGGACGCCTCGCCGTGCTCCACGCCACGGGCCGCCCCTGTCCCGCGACCTCGACCCTCCCGACGGCGATCTACACGGTTCCGGAGATCTCCTCCGTCGGCCGGACCGAAGACGCCTGCCGGCAGGAGGGCATCCCGTACGAGATCGGCGTCGCCCGCACCGCCGAGACGCCGCGCGGCCAGATCGTTCGCGACGATGGACTGCTCAAGCTCATCTTCCGGCGCGACACGCGCGCGATCCTCGGCGTCCACATGATCGGGATCGCCGCCAGCGAGCTGATCCACATCGGGCTCATGCTCGTCCAGATGGGCGGCACCCTCGACGATCTGCTCGGCGCGGTCTTCAACTATCCGACGATGTCGGAGACGTATCGGATCGCGGCGCTCGACGGCCTCAATCGGCTCTAGCAGGGCGCACACTCGGCCTGCGAATGCGGTGCCAGGCGTCCCGGCCGATCGGTTCGGGGTTCGTGGCTCGGACGTGCGCGTTTTGGATCGCCGGCGCGTCTGATGCCGTGCTGCGCGCACGTCCATTACATCTCACCCCGAACCGATCGGCCGGAACGCTCGTTGCGTCGTAGTGGATCGAGTCTACGCCCTGCATCGTTTGGGGATGGGCGTTCGCCCAGACGATTCGGGGTTTGGCGGTGGGATCGGGTGGGGTCTAGGATCGTTGCGCGGCGGGGGCGGCGGCCGTCGTCGCGGGTCGGATGCTTGCCTGGCGTTCGAGTCGTTGGTTGATGCACGGCGAAGATCACTCACGGGAAGATGGGCTTGCATGGCGCAGATCCGGACGGGGATTCAGGAGGTCGATGCGCGGCATCGGCTCGATGTCGGGCGGCTCGAGGCGTATCTGCGCGGGGGAATCGAGGGATTCGCGGGGCCGCTGCGGGTTCGGCAGTTCGTCGGGGGGCAGTCGAATCCGACCTATCACCTCGCGGACGGCGAGCGCGAGTGGGTGCTTCGGCGCAAGCCGCCGGGCAAGCTGGTCCATTCGGCGCATGCCGTCGACCGCGAGTTCCGGATCCTGTCGGCGCTCGCGAAGGTCGACTTTCCTTCGCCGCGGCCGCGGCTCTATTGCGCCGACGAGACGGTGATCGGCAGCGAGTTCTACCTCATGGACCGGATCGAGGGACGCATCCTCGTCGACCAGACCCTGCCGGGCTGGGCGCCCGAAGAGCGGCGCAGCCTCTACGCCTCGCAAGTCGAGATCCTCGCGCGCCTGCACGCGCTCGATCCCGAAGCGATCGGCCTCGGCGACTACGGCAAGCCCGGCAACTACTTCGCGCGCCAGATCCACGTCTGGGGCAAGCAGTACGCGACGGCCGACGTTCCGCGCAGCGCCGCGATGGAGCGGCTCATGGAGTGGCTGCCGGCGAACGTCCCCGACGATCCCGGCTCCGGGATCGTCCACGGCGACTACGGCCTCAACAACATGATCGTGCATCCGAGCGAGCCGCGGATCGTCGCGATCCTCGACTGGGAGCTCTCGACCCTGGGCCACCCGCTCGCCGACCTGATCTACCACCTCGCCGGCCGCCTCTCGCCCGGCGGCCAGTTCGAAGGCCTCTCGGACGACCGGCTCCGCGAGCTCGGCATCCCGACCCGGGACGAATACGTGCGCGCCTACTGCGAGCGGACGGGCCGCAGCGAGGGCATCCCCCAGCTCGACTTCTATCTCGCGTTCCATCTCTTCCGCACCGCCGGCATCATGTTCGGCATCGCCGGCCGAGCGAAGGCGGGCACCGCTGCGGGCAGCGAAGCGAACGAGCTCGGCCAGCTGGCACTGCCGCTCGCGGAGCGGGCGCTCACGCTCGCGAGGACGCTCGGGGCCTGAGAGGCTGTGAAGATATCGTCTC
>CAZFKD010000696.1:0-2068 GCA_964519695.1 uncultured Spirochaetaceae bacterium | reverse complement strand
CGGCCAGCCCGTCGAAGAAGATCGACGGCGACGGCAACACCTCAGCCATCACCAGTCGCGCTTCGAACTGCTCGGAGCGGTTGCGCAGGAAGCGCGGCCAGTCCCCGGCGCCGGGGATGAGGGGCGCGAGATGCGAGAGCATCTGACAGCCGTTGCAGACGCCGAGCGCGAAGCGCCCCGGATCCGCGAAGAACCGCTCGAAGGCCGCGCGCAGCGCGTCGCGATGGAGGATGGACTTCGCCCAGCCCCCGCCGGCCCCGAGCACGTCGCCGTAGGAGAAGCCGCCGCAGGCGACGAGGCCCTGGAAGTCGAGGATCGAGCGCCGCCCGGCGACGAGGTCGCTCATGTGGACGTCGAAGGCGTCGAAGCCCGCGCGATCGAAGGCCGCCGCCATCTCGACCTGCCCGTTCACGCCCTGCTCGCGCAGGATCGCGATCGCCGGCCGCTGCCCGCGCACGAAGGCCATGGGCGCGCCCGACGGCTCGAGCGCGAAGGCGAACTGCGCCGAGAGCGGCGGCGCATCGGGATCCCGGCGCGCCGCGTGCTCCTCGTCCGCGCAGTCGGGATCGTCGCGCAGCCGCTGCATCCGCCAGGTCGTCTCGGACCATTCCGCGCGCAGCGCGCTCCGCTTCGCGTCGACCAGCCGCGCGTCCCCATCGCGGATCGCGATCCGATCGTCCTGCGTCGGCCGTCCGAGCAGTCCGAGGGCGTCGCCGAGGCCTTCGGCGGCGAACGCCTCGCGCACGCGCGGGAGATCCGCGCGGCGGATCTGGAGGACCGCGCCGAGCTCCTCGTTGAAGAGCTTCGCGATCGACTGGCCCGGCAGCGCCGCGAGGTCGATCTCGAGTCCGGTCCCGCCGGCGAAGGCCATCTCGCAGAGACAGGCCAGCAGGCCGCCGTCGGAGCGGTCGTGATAGGCGAGGATCAGCGATTGCCGCAGCAGCGTCTGGATCGCCCCGAAAAAGGCGGCGAGGGCCGCCGGGTCGTCGGCGTCCGGGGGCGTCTCGCCGAGCACGCCGTGGACCTGGGCGAGGGCGGAGCCGCCGAGGCGGTTGCGGCCGCGGCCGAGGTCGACGAGCAGGAGCAGGGTGTCGTCTTCGCGCGCGAGCTCGGGCGTGCGTGCGAGGCGGACGTCGTCGACGGCGGCGACAGCCGTCACGATCAGGGAGATCGGTGCGGTCACGCTCTTTTCTTCGCCGCCGTCGTTCCAGACGGTGCGCATCGACATGGAGTCCTTGCCGACGGGAATCGCGATGCCGAGCGCCGGGCACAGCTCGAGACCGACGGCCTCGACCGCATCGAAGAGCTCGGCGTCCTCGCCCGCGAAGCCGGCGGGCGCCATCCAATTCGCCGAGAGGCGCACGCTGCGGAGCGAAGGCACCGGGGCCGAGGCGAGGTTCGTGAGCGCCTCGCCGACGGCCATGCGCGCGCTCGCGGCGGCATTCAGCAGGGCGAGCGGCGTGCGCTCGCCGAGGGCCATCGCCTCGCCGGCGTGGGTCCGGTGGCCCGCGAGCGTGATCGCGGCGTCGGCGACGGGGACCTGCCAGGGCCCGACGAATTGATCGCGCGCGACGAGCCCGGTCACGGTCCGGTCGCCGATCGAGATCAGGAAGGTCTTGTCGGCGACGGTCGGGAGCTGCAGGACGCGCCGCGTCGCCTCCGCGGGATCGAGCGCCTCGAAGTCGAAGGGGCGGGGGATCCGCGGGCGGCGCTTGACGTCGCGGTGCATGCGCGGCGGCTTGCCGAGCAGCACGTCGAGCGGCATCTCGATCGGCTCGTCCGGACGATCGCCCGCCTGCCGGCCGGGCTTCTCGGCGTCGACGACGCGCAGGGTCCGCTCCGCCGTCGCCTCGCCGACCACGGCGAAGGGGCAGCGCTCGCGCTCGCAGATCGCTGCGAAGCGATCGACGTCGCCGGCGGCGATCGTCACGACATAACGTTCCTGTGCCTCGTTGCACCAGATCTCGAGCGGGCTCATGCCCGGCTCGTCGTTCGGAATCGCGCGCAGATCGATGCGGCCGCCGAGACCACTCTGGTCGAGGATCTCGGGGATCGCGTTCGAGAGGCC
>CAZFKD010000695.1:0-2074 GCA_964519695.1 uncultured Spirochaetaceae bacterium | reverse complement strand
TAAATGGCGTTATCGGTCGTGCTGAAAACTGGGCTTGTATCGCTTATCCGCCACGTCTTCCGAATTGCCATCGTGAACTCCTCGAAGAAGGCAATTTGCTTCCTCTCGTGAGTCCGCTCTTCCAGCCAGGGTCATCCAATCCGATTCGATCGACCAGTAGAGCCTGGTCGCATTGATCTTCCTACGCGCTGCAGTCCGTTCTGCGACCGAAACGAATGTTTCCGATAGGAGCCGCGAGGGCGTGCTCGAGGCCGCGCACTCTCCGGATCAGCCAGAATCGACCGCCGATCCTGGGCACATTTCTGATAGGCTGGCTCGGAGATGCTGCGCCGGAGTCGGCGCCCGTCTCTCGTCCTGCCGATCTCCCCCATGAGAGGAACCGTTCATGCTCTCCGTCCTGCGACCGCTGAAATCGAAGCACCTGAAGCGTCGACCGATCCGGCAACTGACCGTATCGGCCATCCTGATCTTCCTGCTCCCCGTAACCGCGATGGCGGGCCTCCACGACGTCACGATCACGGGAACGATCCTCGGCCTCGACGTGCCCCAGGACTTCTTCCTGAACGATCCGGATCCGGTCGACGGGGGCGAGTCCTTCACGCTCACCTTCCAGTTCGACGACGCGACCCCGATCTCGGGCGGAAATGGAACGACGATCTCTGAGTACGGCGCAGCGATCTCGAATCTGAACTTCGTGATCAGCAATGGGGTGACGATCGGCATCGCCTCGGAGGGCGTGCTGGCGGCGGACAACGGCAGCGTTCATCAGTGGTCCGTCTCCGTGTTCACGGGCTCGCCCGGCTTCACGACGAACCTGCCCGATCCCCTCAGCGTCTACAACTCGAACACCTCCATGGACGAGAGCTTCGGCCTTCAATCGCTCGATGTCGTGCTCTTCGATCTGACGGCGACGGTGTATTCGTCATCGCCTCCGGAGCTCGTCGTACCCGGTGCGCAGTTCGGCAATCCGATCCTCGACGTGACCTGGCAGAGCTTCAATTCTCCGGGCGAGTTCGTGCGGATCCAGACGTCGGTCTCGAGTGTCAGCTCGACGCCTGTCGGAGTGGCGGTTCCCGCTCTCGAACTTCCCGCGCTAGGCCTGCTGATCTCGGGGTCGATCGCTGCCGGTTGCGCAGTGCTACGGCGGAGACACCGCGCCTGATCGCCGCTCGCCGTGCGACAGAGCGCTCGTCCTGCTCGGTTTGGCCGTCTGGGCGGATCGGTCGACGCCGGCGCGGACCATCGAAGCGCGACCTCGGGCCCTCTCCACATCCAGACGGGGACGATGCCCTGGCATCTGTCGATGGACCCGCGGCCGACTGGTCGAACGGGTGATCCAAACGTCGGCTTCCGAGGGGCGGGCCGCGAGCTCGTGCAGCCTGCTAGTTCCGGCTCCCGCCTCGCGACCGTCGAGAGCGAATGGGTGGACGGCTTCGCTCGACCGCAAGGATCGCAGGGCCGCGTCGGGGTGGGCTGAGTCCGGGTACACGACGGGCTCAACGGCACTCGAGCAAGCCAGAGCCCCGCCGATCAGGAAAGCTCGAGTCCATCGAGTTCGTCGTTCGCTCGCCAGTCCCGGAGAAGGGCGAAGAACGCTTCGGAGCCTCCCGGGTAGAAGCCAGCCAGCCAGCCCTCGCTTTCGCCGACCTTGCCCTCGTCGTTGAAGTAGCCGGGCGTGCAATTCGCCTGGATTTCCAGGAAGCTGCTTCCCTTGGCGATCTCGGCGCCCCAGGCGTCTTCGGCATGCTGGCTCGGTTCGACGGTCGTGGCGCCGCGATCGAGCGCCTCGCGGATGACGTAGGCGAGGTGTTGGCTCTGTTCGTTGATGGTGTGGGGAATATTCGGGGTGAGCCCGCTCTGGAATCCCATCATGAAGAAGCAGTTCGGGAAGCCTCGGGTGAAGAAGCTCTGGAACGTCGATGTGCGCTCGGCCCACTTTGCGCTGAGCTTCTGGCCTGCGCGTCCCACGATTTCGTAGCCTGCGCGTCGCGTGTAGTTCGTGCTGACGTCGAAGCCGGTCCCCCGAACGGGGCCCCAGAAGGGCAAGTTGACCTATATGAACCTATCGGTGGTG
>CAZFKD010000694.1:0-2076 GCA_964519695.1 uncultured Spirochaetaceae bacterium | reverse complement strand
GCGCGGAGACGGGGACACGAAGGATCGGGTCCCGCTCACGTCTGCAGATGAGTGGCCGGTCGAGGCGCGCTTGTGTCAGGAATCGCCGGCTCTCGTGCACGCACCGCATCCGGAATCCCGCAGCCCGGCCGTGCCCTCACGGCAACACCAAAGCAGGTCACACGCAACCGCCGCCCCCGCGAGGCCGCGGCCGCGAATTTCTTCAAGCGGAGGCGAGCGAGCCGCCAGCCCGACCGTCGACGTCGACCCAGAGGCAGGGCAGGCCGAGGGCCTCGAGCCAGTCCGGTCCCCCTTCGCCGCGCAGCAATGCGATCGTGGAGGCGCTTCCCGCGACGACGCAGAGCGGCGCCAGCACGCTCGCCGAAGCCATGAAGCGGACGGGCCAGCCCGTGCGCGGATCGAGGACATGGCCGTAGCGGACACCATCGATCTCGATGCAGCGCTCGTAGTCGCCGCTGGTGGAGAGCGCCCCTTCGCGCAGCGCGACGCGCAGCAGGATCCCGCCCGCTCGCCGCGGATCCCGGATCCCGATCTGCCAGGCGCTGCCGTCGGCGCGCGGCCCTGCCGCCCGGATGTCGCCCCCGAGATTGACGAGCGCGTGCGGTACGCCGCGCGCCTGCAGCAGGGCCGCGACGCGATCGGCCGCGTACTCCTTCACGATTCCGCCGAAATCGAGCTCGAGGCCCGGCTGCGCGAACACGAGCCGCGGCGCCCGCCAGTCGAGGCGATGCCAGCCGACCCGACTCAGCAGCGCTTCGACCTCGGGCGCCGCCGGCAGGCGCTGCTCCTGGAAACGCCAGACGCGCCGCAGGATGCCCGACGTGATGTCGAACAAGCCGTCGCTCTCCGCATGGCAGGTCGCCGCATAATCGAGCAGGCCCGCGGTCTCCGGATCGACCTCGATCGTTCCGCCGAGGGCGGCCACCCGATTGATCTCGGACAGAAAGCTCGTGTCGCGATAGCGCGAATAGCGCGCCTCGAGCCGCTCGACCTCGGCGATCGCGGCGGCGAGCGCGGCATCGATCTCCCGGCCCGCCGCGCCATGCCCGGGCCCCGCGGCGATCTCGAGCTGGATCTCGCAGGGCGATCCCATCGCGCGAAAGCGCCGCACGCGCCGCCCCCGCCCCGCTGCCCGCGTGCGGCTCAGAACGACATCCCCACGCTCGCGGCGAGCGTTCCCGTCCGCTCGAGCTGATAGCCGTTCCAGTCCTCGGCCAGCGGCTGCAGCCATTCGGCCGAGACCACGACGCCCTCGAAGCTGCCGCGCGGCACGCGCAGCTCGAGCCCGATGCCGAGGTCGAAGAGCCGGCCCCCGGCGTTCGCGGGGACGTCGCCCGGCGTCCGCACCACGCTCGGCCGATCAAACCGGCCATGGATGCGACCCTGACGCGTGTAGACGCCGCGCAGGGTGGCGGCGAGCCATTCGGTGATCTCGAGGCCGCCCCAGCCGCTGACCTGCACCTCGTCGCCGAGCGCATAGCCCGTCCGCCCCTCGCCTTCCATCCGGACGATCCCCGTCGCCTGCGCGCCGAAGCGCAGGCGACCGCGCGAGCCGAGATAGGAGAGGCTCGGCAGGAAATCCCAGGTGCCGCTGCCGAGCTGCATGTCGTAGTGGAGGAAGCCGCGCTCGATCCCGTGGTCGCGCCGGAAGCGCACGCTCGTGTCGCCGCTCGGCGCGCTCGTGACGAGACCGAGCTGGAGATGGTGCCGGTCGCGATGGAACAGGCGCAGCAGGGCGCCGAAACGGGCATCGCCGAAGCCGCCGGTGGCATGGCGATCGTGATTGCCGTGGACGTCGGGAATCGCGCCCGTCGGCGCGCGCAGCCGCATTTCGTTGTCGATGTAGCTCGGCATCGCCATCAGGGTCAGCCAGCTCGTGGGAGCGAACATCAGATCGAGCATGTGCATCTGGTGCGACATCGAATCCGCGACGGCGCTGCAGCCCCCGGCGCCGCAGGCATTGGCGACGAGCTCCGCATCCGACGGCTCGCTCGAGCCCCGCTTGAAGTCGCCGGCGCGGCGCATGTACATCGTCCGGTAGCCGAGCATGAAGTCGCCGGCCTGCGGCAGATCGTC
>CAZFKD010000693.1:0-2077 GCA_964519695.1 uncultured Spirochaetaceae bacterium | reverse complement strand
CCGTTCGGCTCCTTCCCGGGCCCGGTCCAGCCTCGCTGGCTGCACGAGCCGGTCAACCGGGCGACAAACGTGCCGCGGGCGCCGGACGTGGAGTTTGGGGACCGAGAACGCGGGTTCATCGATGAGCAGATCGGACGCCTCGAGGAAGATCAACGGGCGACGCAGAGCCGGCTCGAATCCGTGGATGCTGCGATCCGTCGCCTTACCGAGGAACTCGAGCGTTCGATTCAGCGGAGAATCGAGATCGAGGAGAGGGTGTTTCGCTCGGGCCCGTTCACCGTGGACAAGCTGACCGAGGCTCTTGCTCAGGCGATCGGCCTGCCCGGCGGTCCGGTTTCGTCGATGGTCGACGAAGACCTTCGCTTGGCTCAGCGAATCGATGATCTTCGAACTCGGATTCTCCCGGGCCTGCGGCGACAGCGGTCCGCTCTTCAGTCGATCCTTGCGGACCGGAGCATGCGGATTCGGACGTTCCGAGACTTCATTGGAGAAACGGAATGAAAGGCGAGATCGGAGTCCCCTCGGTTTACCATCGGCTGGCATACTCAGCGCGCTGCGCACAGGTCATTGCTGTGCTCTCATCGGTGGGGCTTCTCATCTCCTGCTCGGCGCCGGTCTACACTGGCACTGAGATCCAGTTCCGCATCGTGGTGAGTTCGGATGTAAGTTGTCCCGAGTGCCTCACCGAGGAGTTCTCGAATCCCTTCACTAGTGATGCCGAGCTTCGTGTGTCACGAGATCCGGATCTCGTCGTTGCTGCTTCGTCCATCACGCGCTTCGAAGCCGTAGGCGCTGAAGATTCGCGTAGCCGGTGGAGGGTGTCGATCATAGTCGACCATGATGCGCGGGATCGAATCAAGAAGCTGACAGCGCCGTTGCTCGAAACTGGAACATTGGTTCTGGTGTCAGTCGGTGGCGAGCCCGTCGAAGTGGTCCCGGCACGAGAGCTCGGGGGCATCCTGGTTCTCGGCCGTTTCGAGTCACTCGAGGAAATCGAGCGTCGATTCTCGATCGATGGCGGAGTACGCAGCCGTGTGATCGAGGGTAGGCCGAGAGAGGTAGAGGACCCCGCGGCGGAGATGCGCGCGACGAACGAGTTCATCGAGAGGGAGCGCGGCAAAGGACTGGTCTGGGATGACGTGGAAACTGCTGTCCGCGAAGGTCGCTACGAGGAGGCGAGACGGCTTTCGGAACAGCTCGAGTGAGCGTTTTGCGTTCGAACGTCTGATTAGCCACGCAGCTGGCGAATAGAACGGGGCGTTCTTACCGCATTTCCGCGGAGACGGTTTTGACGGTGAACGAGATCGACGGTGAAATCGTCGGTATCACCCCGATGTGGGTCTCAGGGCGTGCCTTCACGGTTGGCTACTTCGATATGCTTGATCAGGCAAAGAGAATCCCGGCCAAACTAGGCGTTCCGGTCGAGGTCCTTATCGAGCCAACAATCTAGAGACTGACGAGTGACCGTCGACGACACGGATGGTTCTCCCGTGTTTCCGTTGCCCGATCTCGGACTCATCCATCTGTCGAGATCCGCCTCGATCATGGCGACGATCCGGGGTCGAAGATGGTCGACCCCAAGAACCTGGTGCCCACGGATGAGTTCGGCGCTCGGGCTGCGCGAGATCGAAATCAATCTCAGCATCGGTCCACTCAAAGCCGCCACCCAGGCGGCGGGGCTCGCCTCCAACGTATCACTCGGTCTGCCGGTTGCTGTGGGAGAAGGAGCCCTACTCGGCGTCCTTCAGGAGGCGGGACGGGGGGACGATCGGCTCGACAACGGCTGATGTTGCAGCGCGGAACCGCCAGCTCGGCCTCACACGGCTCAGAAGGTCTGTGCTGACGCCCATTCGATGAGGTCCATCTCGGAGGAACGGCCTTGGGCGATCGGCGCTCGATAGTCAGCCTCGTAGTGTTGTTGCTGGGTGCAGCCGGCTTGGAGGTGGTCCCGGAGGACGGATCGCTCTCCATCGAGAGGTATCGTGAGCTCGGCATCCCGAGCCTTCAACGCGAGTGGTCCGGCGCGGATCACGATGCTGCGCTGATGATTCTTCGCGATCTCCCGCGCACGCAGCTT
>CAZFKD010000692.1:0-2083 GCA_964519695.1 uncultured Spirochaetaceae bacterium | reverse complement strand
AAGATCGGGCCGTCCGCCAAACGAGAGTTGCAACGAGGTGACCGCGCTGAGGGGATCGTCGAGTGGCTCGAGCGGATCGTCGAAGGAGCGCTCGCCCTCCGCGGGGTCGAAGATCCGCGTAGTCCCCATGTCCCAGACCACGACCTCGTCGAAGCCGTCGCCGTCGAGGTTGGCAGCGTCCATGCACAGGTCCCAGCGCGGAGGGGCGCCGGGGCCGCCCCAGGGAGCCAGGAACGGAGGCCCCATCATGCGTTCGGGCACCGGACGCAGGGCCGCGACCTCGCGCAGCGCGAACGGCTGCTGGGCGGACGCCCGCTCGAGCTCGACGACGGCCGTCAGCGTGACGAGCCAGTCCACGGCCCCCTGCCCGCTGATGGGCGGCGCGCGGCGGATCAGACGGAAGACCAGCGCGAGTTTCTCGGGCGCAAAGCCGACGACCCGCGCCGGACGCAGTGGCGGCAGGTTGGCGCCGCGCCCTTCGATGCGCTCCAGGTAGTGGTTGCCGGGCGCCAGCGGCATGTCGATCGCCGCCGGGAACACGCCGCGCTTCACGAGCTGGCGGTTGGCCGCGTCAGCACCCTCCATCACGTAGGCCGCCACGTCGAGCTCCCCGCTCCAGATCTGCGCCGTCGGCGCCGCCGGCCAGACCACGGCGAGCTCGTCGATGCCGTCGCCGTCGAAGTCCACGCTCGCGAGCTCGAAGACGCTGGCGCCGCGGTCGAGGGCGGCGTCCGTGGGATGAGAGCCGAGCATCACGTCGGGCGGGGTGCCTGCCGCGCGCCGCACGAGGGTGCCGAAGCTGCCGGTGGTTGGATTCCAGTCGTCGAGGACGACGAGTTCGAGGCTCTCGTCGTCGGCCCACCAGGCCACCGCGACCTGGAGGCCCGCGGAGTCCCCTCGGAAGCGGCCCGCTGCCAGGTGCAGCGCGCGGTGCGAGCGGATGTCGCCCCAGGGATTCGCGCCCTCGATCATCGGGCGCAGCCCGTCGCTCCCGGTCGCGAGCCGCAGCACGCCGCGCTGCGCGGGCTCGGGCGCGCTCGCGCGCGTCCCGATCACGGAGATCTCGACGCTCCCGTCGCCGAGCTCCTTCGCGAAGACCGCCTCCTCGCGCCCGTCGCCGTCGAGGTCCGCCGCCACGCCTTCGGCCTGGAAGCTCCCGCCGATCTCGGCGACCTGCAGCCCGAGCTCTTCCGGCTCGAGCAGTCGCGCGGATCCATCGATGCGGAAGTCGTAGACCTCGCGGCGCGAGTCCCCGGTCGGAGCGGTCCCGATCGGCAGCGCGTCGGTGATCGTCACCACCTCCGCCGCCTCACCGAACGCGCGCACGCCGGCGAAGGGGCCCTGGCGGACGGTCTGCGCGTCCGCGACGAGCGGAATCCCGCCGGCGACGAGGAATCCGAGGAGCAGCGTGAGGACGGGCGGCGCCATGACAACCTCGCAGGGATCGAGACCCGCCCAACTACCCTACGAGCAACGCGAAACGCCCACCATGCCCCGAATGGGCTACACCGATCCGTTTCGATCTCCCCCTCCGCTGCTCCCCCGCTACCTTGGCGCCGGTCGGCGACCGCCCGAGCCGCGGTCGAGGAGGACACCATGGAGACGTTTCGCGGGAAGATCGCCGTCGTCACCGGCGGCGGCACCGGGATGGGGCGGGAGCTGGCGAAGCAGCTCGCGCTCGAAGGCTGCCACGTCGCGCTGTGCGACGTCTCGGCCGAAGCGATGGCCGAGACGCTCGCGCTGTGTCGGCAGGTCGCGGCGGCCGGCACGCTCATCACGACGCACGACTGCGACGTCTCCGACGAAGCGCAGGTGCTGGCGTTCCGGGACGCTGTCCGGGCGGCGCACGGGAACTACGCGCACCTGCTGTTCAACAATGCCGGCATCGGCGGTGGCGGCAGCTTCGTCGGCGACGAGCGCGCCGAATGGGACAAGACCTTCGCGGTGTGCTGGAACGGCGTCTACTTCTGCACGCGGGCGTTCCTGCCGCTGCTGATCGCGAGCCCCGAAGCGCATCTCGTCAACACGAGCTCGGTGAACGGCTTCTGGGCGAGCCTCGGCCCGCTGGTCCCGCACACCGCGT
>CAZFKD010000691.1:0-2095 GCA_964519695.1 uncultured Spirochaetaceae bacterium | reverse complement strand
CCGAACTGCTCGAGACGGGCGACGAAGTCGCGGTCCGCGAGCATCTCGCTTCGCTCTCGGAGAGCGACCGGACGCATGCGGCGGCGCGCCTTGCGACCCAGGACCTCGCCCGCCTGCTCGACCTGCTCGGCTCGGAGGCCGCCGCCGAGCTGATCGAGATCCTGCCGCTCTCGCAGGCCGCGGCGGCGATCGAGGAGGTCGAGCCGAAGGCGGCGGCGGAGATCCTCGAGGAGCTCTCGAGCGACGAGCGCGCCGACGTCCTCGGCGAGATGTGGGAGGACGACCGGCAGGCGATCCTCGACGCCTCCGAGATCGAGACCGCCCGCGAGATGCGGGCGCTGCTGGCCTACGACGCCGATACGGCGGGCGGCCTGATGCGGACCGAATACGTCGCCCTGCGGAGCGATCAGACGGTCTCGTCGACGATCGACCAGATCCGCCGCCAGGCCGACGCCTACGCCCGCTATGCGATCCAGTACCTCTACGCGGTCGACCTGCAGGGACGGCTCGAAGGGGTCGTCCCGCTCCGCGCGCTGCTGCTGGCCCGCTCGGAGGCGCGGCTGGCGGATCTGATGGTGCGCAATCCGGTCGTGTTCCGGGTCGACGATCCGCTCGAGACCCTCGATTTCGTCTTTCGCAGCGAGGGCTTCCTCGGCGCGCCGGTCGTCGACGCCGACGGCCGGCTCGTCGGCGTCGTCGAGCGGACGGCCGTCGACGATGCGGCGATCGACGAAGCCGAGAGCGACCACATGAAATCCCTCGGCATCGCGAGCGGCGAGGAGCTGCGCTCGATGCCGCCCTTCGAGCGCTCCCGGCGGCGGCTCGCCTGGCTCTCGCTCAACATCGTGCTCAACCTCTGCGCGGCGAGCGTCGTCGCGGCCTATCAGGACACGCTCCAGGCCGCGATCGCACTGGCGGTCTTCCTGCCCATCATCTCGGACATGAGCGGCTGCTCGGGAAATCAGGCGGTCGCCGTCTCGCTGCGGGAGCTCTCGCTCGGGGTCGTGCGCCCGAGCGAGCTGGCGCACGTCCTGTCCAAGGAGGCCTTCGTCGGGGTCCTGAACGGCGTCGCCCTCGGCAGCATGCTGGCGCTGCTCGCCTACCTCTGGCAGGGCAGCGCGACCCTCGGCGCCGTCGTGGGCCTCGCGCTCGCCGTCAATACGCTGCTCGCCGTCTCGATCGGCGGCACGACCCCGCTCCTGATCAAGCGCCTCGGCTGGGATCCCGCCCTCGCCTCGGGACCGATCCTGACGACGCTGACCGACGTCTGCGGCTTCTTCCTGACGCTCCAGCTCGCTTCGACGCTGCTGATCTGAATCGGCGCAGTCCCGGACGGCATCGCCCGGGGACGCCCGCTCGCGCGCCTCGTCGCGCCGCCCGACGCGCGGGCCGCGCGAGATGCGATTCGCGCCCGGACGCGCGACGTTGTTGCGCCGCGGCCGCGAACCGCCGATCTTGGGCCTTCCAAGCCAACCTCCGACGACAGGCGAGCCATCCCGCGCCCATGACCCAGGTCTTCCTCGAGCTCGATCACGAGCGCCCCGAGCGTCTCTCGCCCGAGCAGGGGGAGGCCGTGCTCTTCAGCACGAAGGCCTACGACAAGCCGACGGGCAACGAGGACGCGGCGCTCTTCTGCGAGCTGCCGGGGGCGGTGACCGTGCTCGCGGTCGCCGACGGCGTCGGCGGCCTGCCGGCCGGCGCCGAAGCGGCCGCGACCGCGATCGGGGCCGTCCGGCGCGCGGTCGAGCGAACGATCTCGCGCGCCGATCGGGTCGCCGAACGGACCGTCGAGCGGAGCTCCGGCCGCGAGGCGAGCCCGGTGGCAGCGCGCGAAGCGGCGCGTGAGGCCGGCAGCACGCTGCGATCCGCGATCTTCGACGCCTTCGAGGACGCGAACGCGCAGCTGCTCGGGAAGGGGGTCGGCGCCGCGACGACCCTCGTCGTCGTCGAGGTCCGCGGCGGGACCGCCCGCGCCTATCACGCCGGGGATTCGGGGGCACTGCTCGTCGGCCAGCGCGGGCGGGTGCGCTTCGAGACCATCCCGCACTCCCCGGTCGGATACGGTGTCGCAGCCGGAATGCTCGAGCCCTCCGAG
>CAZFKD010000690.1:0-2103 GCA_964519695.1 uncultured Spirochaetaceae bacterium | reverse complement strand
TCGAGGGCAAGGCGATTTCGTCCTACCCGCGCCGCTGGCTCGCGCGCCGGATGGCGCGCCTGCCCCAGGATCCCGCCGGACCGGAAGGCTTCACGGTCAAGAACCTCGTCCGCACCGGCCGCCATCCCCATCTGTCGTATTTCGCCTCCTACGACGCGAACGACGAAGCCGTCGACGCCGACGTGCTCGAGGCCGTCGAACTGGCCGACTTCCGCGAGCGCCCGCTCGCATCGCTCTCCGGCGGCGAACGGCGCCGCGCCTGGATCGCGATGGCGCTCGCCCAGGAGCCCGAGTTCCTGCTCCTCGACGAGCCGACGGCGGCCCTCGACCTGCGCCATCAATTCGAGCTGCTCGACCTGCTGCGCCGCCTCAATCGCGAACGCCGCACGACCATCGTGCTCTCGCTCCACGATCTCGAACAGGCGGCCCATGTCGCCGATCGTGTCGCTGTTCTGTGTCGAGGACGTGTCTACGCCGCGGGCCCGCCCTGCGCCGTCCTGACCGAGGAGACGCTGCTCGACGTCTTCCGCGTCGCGACGCGGATCCAGATCGAAGGCGACGCGCTGTCCCTGCGCGTGCTCGGCCCGGGCGATCCGATCCGCAGCTTCTGAACGAGAACGAAGGCCGATCGCGGGCCCGGCCCGCTGGAACACGAAGGAAGCCGACGATGAAATCCGCCGCCAAGCCGCTCCCGAAGGAATTCCTCTCCTGGCAGATCGCCCTGCGCCACCACACGATGATCGCCCGCAAGGGCGCGCCGCACATCGGCGTCGTCCCGATCGTCTGCGTGAAGCGCCCCGGCGCCCATCTCGGCGTCGTGATGCACAACATCGTCTGCGGCCTGCTCCCCGCGGAGCGGCTGCTCGAGGCGAAGACCCGCGAGTTCCGCGCGCTCTACGAGGCCCATATCCAGAGCGGCTCGCGTGCCGTCTACGACGCCGGCCTCGAGTACCTGCTCGACTACTACGCCTCGACCGACGCTTTCGACGCCGGGAGCATCACCTCGATGGTCCCCGAGGACTGCCCGCTCGTCGACGCGCTCCGGGCGGAGCCGCGCTGCTCGCTGGTCTTCAACGTCTTCGATACCGACGCGCCCGATCGCCTCGGCAATCCGCGCTGCAACCAGATCGACTGTTTCGCGGACGTGCTCTCCTCGGGCCCCGTCTACGAGAACGTCTGGTGGCACAACACGCTCTTCCACGGCAAGGCCGACGGCCATGTCGTGCTGCACTTCAAGCACGAGCGCAGCTTCGACACGCGCTTCGGAGGCTTTTCGGCTCTGCGGAGCTGAGATCAATCGCGAGCCCGCCGGAATTCTGGGGTGCCGGCCAGCCAGCCTAAACATTCCGGACGTTGCGTCCGGGCAAGGAGAAATCGGCATGTTGAATCGGATGAAGAAGAAGATGAAGAAGACGAAGATGTTGCTCTTGTCAGCATTGCTCGGGGCATTCGCGGCGGTCGATGCGCAGGCGGCGACCGTTCCCTTCACGGAGTCGTTCGACTCGGGCGTCTCCGGCTGGGAGAATTCCGTGAACCTCCCGCTCGCCTTCACGGCGACCGGCGGTTCCGACGGCGGAGGCTTCGCAACCGGCACGTTCAACTTCAACGGCTACGTCCCCGGCTTCGGCGGCAGCGGACCGATCGTCCTGCGCGCCTCCGCGGCGGACAACGCCAGCGGCGGAGCCTTCCTCGGCAACTGGCTGACGGATGGCGTCGCGAGCGTGAGCTTCATGGTGCGCCACGACGCGCCGGAGGCGATAGACTTCTACCTGCGGATCGCGACGGCGGCGAACTCGCCGGCGGGCGCGTTCTTCGCGTCGCAGTCCGTCGCGGCGAACGTCTGGACGCTGGTCACGTTCCCGATCCTTCCGCTCGCGTCGAACTGCACGGATGCCGGGCCGCCAGGAGCCTGCACCACGGCGCTCTCGAACGTCGGCAACTTCCAGATCGGGACGAGCGCCCCGGTCGGACTGCTCGACGACGACGTCGCCTACTCGTTCGACATCGACCAGGTCTCGCTGAACCCGATCCCGGAGCCTGGAACGGCGCTGCTCATGGGTCTCGGCCTCGCGGGTCTCGCGGCGGCCGGTCGCCGGGAGCCCT
>CAZFKD010000689.1:0-2109 GCA_964519695.1 uncultured Spirochaetaceae bacterium | reverse complement strand
CTCGAGCACCGCCCCCGCGCCGGCGCGAAGTCCCGCCGCGCCAGGACCGAGACCCTCGCCCTCGTCGGCAAGGGCATCACCTTCGACTCCGGCGGCCTCTCGCTCAAGACCGCGACCGGCATGCCGGACATGAAGCACGACATGTCGGGCGCTGCCGCCGTGCTCGGGGCGATGCGGGCGATCGCGCTGCTCGAGCTCCCGATCCGGGTCGTCGGCATCCTCGCCGCCGCCGAGAACATGCCGAGCGCCGACGCCTACCGTCCGAGCGACATCATCAAGAGCGCATCGGGCCAGACGATCGAGATCGTCAACACCGACGCCGAGGGGCGACTCGTGCTCGCCGACGCGATCCATCACGCCGTCAGTCGTTATGCGCCGAGCGCGCTGATCGACATCGCGACGCTGACCGGCGCAGCGATGGTCGCCTTCGGCCCGTGGGCGACCGCGGGCCTCGGCAACGACGACGGACTGCTCGAGGAGGTCCGCGCAGCGGCCGTGGCGACCGGCGAAAAGGTCTGGCCGATGCCGATCTTCGATGCCCATGAAAAGGCGATGCGCAGCAAGGTCGCCGATTGGAAGAACTCGGCCGGACGCGACTCGGGCATCTCGACGGCGGCCGCGTTCCTGCGCGGCTTCGTCGCGAAGACGCCCTGGGTGCATCTCGACATCGCGGGCTCGGGCATGACCTCGACCCAGTCGTCTCTCCACGTCGGCGGCGGCACCGGCGTCGGCGTTCGCCTGCTCACGCAGTGGGTGCGCGCACGGGCGAGCGCGTGAATCTCCGAGAGAAACGCTCCGTCGAAAGCCGGATCCGGGAGCCGTGAGGCGCCCTTGCACATTTACGCAACCATCGGTTGCACCCCTCGACGGCTCGAAAAACGGGAACCATTCTCTGCGCCGCGCTGACCCATGATTCGTCACCGGCCGCATCGCGCGACGCGCGGCGCGAGCGGTGGACCCGAGAGCGCCCGGCGCTGCTCGGCACCCAACAGGAGAAATTCATGACCCGCTTCATCCCGTCGATCCTGATGCTCGCCGCGCTCGCCCTTCCGAGCAGCGCCCTCGCCGCGGATGTCGCGGCGGGCAAGGCGAAGTTCAACGAGCTCTGCGTCTCGTGCCACGGGGAGAGCGGCAAGGGCGACGGCCCGACGGGCAAGGCGCTCGCCGCCGCCGGTCAGCCCGCGCCCCGCGACTTCAGCACCGGCGACTTCAAGTTCGACACGGACAAGGACGGCAAGGCCGGCACGGATGCCGATCTCAAGAACGTCATCGCGAAGGGCGCCATGGCTTTCGGCGGCAATGCGATGATGGCCCCGGTCGTGCTGAACGACACCGACATGGCCAACGTGATCGCGTTCATCCGCTCGCTCGAGCAGTAGTCGCCCGCGAGCGCACTCGAGCCGCGCGCCCGGCAGGTCCGCCTGCCCGGCGCGCGGTTTCTTTTTCGGGACCCGCGCCGTCGCGGCGTCCGGATCGGGCCCTGGATCGCTCTGCTATCGTGGCTTTCCTCGAAAGCCATGGACAACCCCCACGACGATCCGGAGAGCGCCCCCCGACTGGCCGTCCCCGTGCCTGCCAGCATCGCCGCGCCTGCGAGCGCGGGGCTCGCCCATTCGAGCGCCCTCTCCGCCTACATGGCGCAGCTGCGCCATCACGCGCCGATCTCCCGCGAGGAAGAGCACGCGCTCGCGGTCCGCTGGGTCGAGGACGGCGACATCGAGGCCGCGAAGCAGCTCGTCGTCTCGAACCTCCGCCTCGTCGTGAAGATCGCGATGGAATACCGCCGTGCCTGGACGAATACCCTCGATCTCGTGCAGGAGGGCAACGTCGGTCTGATGGAGGCGGTGCAGCGCTTCGATCCCTATCAGGGCGTCAAGCTCTCGTCCTACGCCGTCTACTGGATCCGCGCCTACATCCTGAAATACATCCTCGACAACATGCGGAGCGTCCGGCTCGGGACGACGCGCGCGTCGCGCAAGCTCTTCTTCCGGCTCAACAAGGAGAAGCGCGAGCTCGAGCGCCTCGGCTACGAGGCCGAGCCGAGACTGCTCGCCGAGCGCCTCGACGTCACGGAACAGGACGTCACCGACATGGAGGCACGGCTCTCGC
>CAZFKD010000688.1:0-2120 GCA_964519695.1 uncultured Spirochaetaceae bacterium | reverse complement strand
AGCCGATGGCCATGGAAGCCACGCTGCTTGCCGAGCATGCGCGTGATGCGCCGCCAGACGTAGTAGTCGATCTGGTTGAACTGCTTGCTCGCGTTGCCGGTCCTGAAGTAGTTCCCCCAGCCCTTCAGCACGGGGTTGAGGTCAGCGATCACCTCGTCGACGTCCTTCAGACCAGCCCGGCGGCGGCGGTCCGTCAGTTCGCGCACCCGGCTGCGGACCCTCTTCATCGACTTCACCGACGGCCACCGGAACAGATACGTTCGCCCCTTGAAGTGGGACTTCACGATCCGCAGGTGACAGCCGAGGAAGTCAAAGCCGTCCTTGCCGAGGCCGATCTGCACGAGCTTCGTCTTCTCCGGATGTAGCGTGAGCTTCAACCGCGCGAAGATCTCGCGCAGTCGTCGCATCGCCTCGTTCGCTTGCGACTCGCGCTTGCACAGCACCACGAAGTCATCCGCGTATCGCACGAGGATGCCGAGGTGCTGGCAGTCACGTTGCCACTCACGATCGAGTTCGTGCAGGTAGATGTTGGCGAGCAGGGGCGAGATCACGCCGCCCTGGGGAGTCCCCGTGGCTTCGTGCCTCACGTTGCCTTCCTCCATCACACCCGCGTCCAGCCACTTCCGCAGCAGCTTCAGCACGCGGCGGTCACAGATCCGACGGCCGACCAGGTCCATCAACACGCTCTTGTCGATCGTGTCGAAGAAGCTCTGGATGTCGCCATCGATGACGTAGTGCCGACCTCGCCCGCCTTCGATGCGCAGCTTCTCGAGCGCATCCGTGGCGCTCCGTCGAGGACGGAAGCCATAGCTGCACTCTTCGAACCCCGCCTCGAAGATCGGCTCGATCAAAAGCTTCGTCGCCATCTGCACCACCCGGTCCTTGACCGTCGGAATGCCCAACGGTCGCTGCCTGCCGTCCGGCTTTGGGATCCACACGCGCCGCACCGGCTGCGGTCGGTAGCGCCCAGACCGGATCTCGTCGCCTACTTCCGCGAGGAAGCTGGCGACGCCTCGCTGCTCGATCATCGACAGCGACCTGCCATCGATGCCGGCAGCACCACCATTGCTCCGCACTCGCTCCCACGCCTTCTGCAGGACGTCAACCCGGCAGATCCGATCGAATAGCGCGTGGAAACGCCGCCCAGGGTCTCGCTTGGCGGCACGAAAGAGCGCGCGTTGAAGTTCTCGTACTTTGTCTACGGGGTTGTTGGGCCTTGCGGCCATGCCCTCGCACTTACCCCCATCCGCGCGCGCGACCAAAGCAGGGCCCCTTCCCTCCACCGGCGTTGTGGCCACCGGCATCGACGGTACTACGAACCCCTCGGACTCCCTCCCGGCACGAGCCGCTTTCGCACTCGGCTTATGCAGCTCGCTTTCGCCTGACGTCGGCCGCCGGGTAGGGCCTCTCCTGTTCCGTGTCGAGCTATCGTCGCATGCCCTCCTCAATACCCCGGGGAAGTCCTGCGCCGATCCGTGCTCGCACGCAGTCTGTTGCCTTCGCCGCGACATGATCGGCTCGGCCTTCCCACCTTTCGGGTCTCTACTCTCACGAGGCTGCAAGGTTCACCCTTTCGGATTGGGCCTGCGACTTTGCTCCCCTCGTTCGAGGCATACACCTCGACGCGGGCTCTTGACGCTCCGCTTGGCCGCCGCGATCTCTCGTCGACGACTGGAGCCTGCTACGCGGCGCTACGGCGCTTACCGCGACGGGACTTTCACCCGCAAGTTCGACACAGCATCGCCTCACCTCAGGTGAGGGTCGGCGTTCAGGACACACCATAGCTTGGGAGCGTATCAGCCCGCGCGCGGCGTCAGGACCTACCAGATCCAACGCATGTGCACGTTCCGGTCGCCGAAGCGGCTCGCCGAAGTCCAACGCAGCAGATCGAGTTCGTGAAGACACTTCGCCAAGGCTCGCCCGACGCTGGAGATGTCGGGATTGTTGGCGCCGCGATCGAAGCCTGCCCAAAAGATCTGGGATTCGAGCGGGTCGTGCTTGAGCGCGAACGCGCCGAACGCATCCCACTCGGTCGGCGACTCGGCGAACGACTGGATTGTGGGCGGCAGCTCGCCACTGCCTTCGCGTTCGCGATCGTGCAGGCGATCGAGCACCGAACG
>CAZFKD010000687.1:0-2122 GCA_964519695.1 uncultured Spirochaetaceae bacterium | reverse complement strand
TTGCGCCAGAGCCCAGACCGGAAATCGGCGCTGCAGACGACGTCGACCGCGCTGCCGGCGAACAGCGCCGCGAAGTCGCGCCCGAGCGTTCCTTCTGGCACCTCGATGCCCGAGTAGGCGTGATGGCGGATCCGCCCCGGCGCGAGCACCTCGGCGCCGATCGACACCACCGCCGGCAGGATCGGCGTCGCGCCGACGTAGGGGGCGACGCGCGCAGCGTGCTCGACGCCGTTCTGCAGCACCACGACCGCACGCGTCGCGGGGCCGCAAGCAGCCTCGAGCCAGCCCGCCGCATCCGGAGTCTGATGCGCCTTCGTCGCGAGGACGACCCATTCCGCCGCGGCGAGCCCATCCGGATCCGTCGCGATCAGCGCATCCACCGGATGCTCACCGGCAGCATCGACGACGAGGAGCCGAGCGACGGGCCTGCGAACGCAGAGCGTGACCCGATGCCCGGCCCGCACCAGCTGCCAGGCGACATAGCCCCCGATCGATCCCGCTCCGATCAACGCAATCATCGCGCAGGGTCTCCCGCATCGATCGGTGCGCAAACACCGAGCGCATCGTCCGTTTCGTTCGGCGCGAGCATAGTGCGAATCGCGGTCGCCGGACCGCCGGCGGCCTGCCATCTTCAGGCCCGCTCCGATCCCCCCGATCGAATGCACGCACGCGGAGGCCTGCGCACCCTGGATGGACGACTCGAGACCGAGGCGATCGACTACATCGCGGTGCGACACTCCAGAATCGTTATGCGAACGTCGTGACACGGCGCGCCTGGGCGGAGCTCGCGACGCTCTTCCTCGCGGACGCCGAGGTCGTGGTCGATCGCCGAAACGTCGAGCCGCTCCGGCTCCGGGGCCCCGGCGCCCTCTGCGACTTCATCCGGACGGCCATCGAGAATTTCGATCTCTTCGAGTTCACGATCCTGAATACCGTCATCGAGATCGAAGGCGAGCGCGCACGCAGGTCGCGGATTTCGCGGTCTTCCCGATGCAGGGGACCTGACCGTCCGTCCACCGGCCGCCGTAGCCTCGAGCGATGCCGGAAAGGGGCACCTCTCCCGGAAGTCCCGCCGCTCGCTAGCCTCTCGCGATGACCGCATCGCCCGCGCAGCCGCTCTCCGCCGATACGCCCGATCTTACACGCGAGGTCGCGGCGCGGGTCGAACACGACGGCTATGCCATCCTGACGGACGTTCTCGACGGCGCGTGTTGCCGGGCGCTCGTCCAGGAGATCGATCGCGTCGAGCGCGAGCAGGCGACCCCGTACGGTCCGAACGACTTCGAAGGATTCCGCACGCGGCGCATCTTCAACCTGATCGCGCGCGGGCCGCGCTTTCGCGAGCTCGTCCTCGAGCCGCGCCTGCTGGCCGTCGTCGAGGCGATCCTCGGCGAGGGCTTCCTGCTCTCCGGCACGACCTCGATGCACATCCGCCCGGGCGAAACCTCGCAGCTCCTGCATCCCGACGACGGCATGGTCTCCCTGCCGCGTCCCCATCCCGCGACGATGGTGACGACGCTCTGGGCGCTCACGGAGTTCACGAAGGACAACGGCGCGACCCGCTTCGTCCCGGGCTCGCATCGGCGCGCGGGCTTCGTCCCGACGCCCGAGGAGGAGGCGGCCGAAGCGATCTGCGCCGAGATGCCGGCCGGCAGCGTGCTCGTCTTCCACGCCTCGCTCTGGCATGGCGGCGGCCCCAACACGACCCGCGACGTCGAGCGCTACGGACTCTCGATCCAGTACGTCGCGGGCTGGTGTCGCCAGCAGCAGAACCTGATGTTGGGCACGCCGCGAGAAGTCGTCGCGGGCTATCCACGCCGACTGCAGGAGCTGATCGGCTATTCCCTCTACAAGAACGTGATGGGCCACGTCGATCGGCAGCACCCGCTGGGGCTGCTCGGTGTCGACGCTCGGCCGGACATGGTCTGGGACAAGCTCGAACGGAAATGATCCCGGCGTCGCCCACCCGGCTCGACCGCGCTCGAAAGCGTCCGCAGAGTGAGTCGATGGCGAGGCGGAGGATGGAGGATGACGGGAGGAGGAAACGAGAGGAGGAGACGAGAGGAGGAGACGAGACGAGGAGACGAGAAGGAGTGGGTTTGGAGCGCGAGACGAGATTCGA
>CAZFKD010000686.1:0-2122 GCA_964519695.1 uncultured Spirochaetaceae bacterium | reverse complement strand
AGGGCTTCGTTCGCGTCGATGCCCGGCTGCGGGCTGCGGGCTGCGAGAGCGTCTTCGCGGTCGGCGACGTCGCGGCCTCCGATCTGCGGCGCAGCTCCGCGCGCAACGGCGGCGCGGCGATCGTCGCGCACAACGTCCGCTGCCTGCTCGCCGGCGACGAGGGGCGGATGAAGCGGTATACGCCCCCGGCGCATCGCTGGGGCTCGGTGCTGGGACCGCAGCGCGACGGCCTTCGGGTCTTCATGCCGAGCGGCGCCAGCGTGCGCATCCCGCCCTGGCTCGTCGAGCACGTGCTGTACCCGCTCATCGTCGAGCGCGGCATGTACAAGGGCGTGCGCCCCGAGGCGCCGCGCACGGCGAAGCGATCTCAAGAGCCGCCGGATTTGCGGTAGCCGAACATGCCGCGCTCGCGGATCAGCGCCGCGACCGCGTCCGGCACCATCTTCTCCCAGGCGGCGTCGCCGTTGCGGATCAGCCGGAGCACGTCGCGGGAAAAGATCGGCAGGACCTCCTCGCGGTAGCGCTCGATCGGCTTGATGCTCCCCTGATCGATTAGGAAGCGGTAGAGCGACATCAGATGGGGTGCGAGCTCGAGTTTCGCGACCGTCGTCAGCTCGCCGGTCGCGGGATCGCGCAGCGGATAGACGTACATCGTGAGCCCGTTCTTGAAGAGCCGCCCGAAGGACTCGAGGATGCCGCCGTCGAGGTTCTCGTAGTAGTGCGCCTCGAAGAGCTGCGCGAGGCTGCCCGCGCCGAGCACGATCCCGATCGGGCGATCGGTCGCGGAGGAGAGATAGCGGGCGAGACGGTGGAACTCGAAGTAGTCGGAGATGAGGACCGTATGGCCCGTCGCGGCGAGCACGTCGATGCGCGCCAGGAAATCCGAGAGGTCGAGCTCGCCCTCCGAAAGCAGGTTGCTCATCGTCAGCTCCATCAGCGGGAGCGGCGGCAGGGCGTTCGGGGGCTCGCTGCGGCCGATCTGCTCGCTGAACTGCTCGAGCGCGCTCGAGAGCATGTCGAGATTGACGTGGGTCACCGGCCTGAAGCTCCCCCGCTCGACCAGCACCGGGCGCTTCCGGAGCGCCTCGGACGGCTGGAGCATGGTCCCGTCCGCCGCGAACATCGCGGCCTCGGACAGCCCGAGCTGCACGAGGCGGAGGCTCATGACGCGGTTGTCGACGTGCCGGAACTCGATGCCCGAGAACTCGATCATGTCGATCTCGATGCGGGCGGTCCCGAGGCCGTCCTGCAGCGACTCGATCAGCACGTCCGGGTCGGAGAAGAGGAAGAAGGCGCCGTAGAGCAGGTTGACGCCGACGATGCCGAGCGCCTCCTGCTGCAGCGTCGTCTCGCTGTCGAGCATGCGGACGTGGATCACGATCCGGCTCGCCTGGTCGCGCGGATGGGACTGGAAGGTCACGCCCATCCAGCCGTGGCATTCGTGGTTGCCGCGGAAGCTGCGCGCGACGACGGTATCGGCGAAGGCGAAGAAGGCGGTCTGGTCGCCGCGCCGCTCGCGCAGGCGTTCGCAATTGAGGTCGTACTCGTACTCGAGCATCTTCTCGAGGCGCTCGCGGCAGACATAACGTTCGCAGGGGCCGTAGATCGCGTCGCTGACCGTCATGTCGTAGGCCGAGATGCTCTTCGCGATCGTCCCCGCCGCGCCGCCCGCGCGGAAGAACCAGCGCACGACCTCCTGGCCCGCGCCGATCTCGGCGAAGGTCCCGTAGCGCCGGGGATCGAGGTTGACGGCGAGCGCCTTGTCGCGGGCTTCGCGCGGGCGGGATTGAAGCGGCTTCGAGAGCATTTTTTCTCCATCGAGACTGCGACTGCATCGTCCGGCCCCGCGCGCCGCGGGGCACGGAGCGGATCGGCCGTGCTCGGGCGCGAAGCGAGCAAGACACATGCCGAGCGCCCGGCGGCCCGAACTCTCCCCGATCCGCCCGATGTCGTCGATTCCGACACGGATCGCGAGTCGAACGCGGCGCGCTGGCGAGCAGGCGTGCCCAGGAAAGGATCGGCCGTTCGCCCGCCCGACTGAGCCTCGGATCGCGCGGCGGGCAGCTCCGGCGATGCGCCGGACGCGGCGCCGCCGCCGGGGCTAGCTTCGGCGCATGCCCCG
>CAZFKD010000685.1:0-2124 GCA_964519695.1 uncultured Spirochaetaceae bacterium | reverse complement strand
CTTCGTGGCGGGCGTGGTGGGCCAGAACGTCATCCTCGAGGGCATGGCGTTCAGCGTCTTCGAGATGATGCAGGCGCTCGCGCGCGACATGAATCCCAAGTTCGCCTCGACGCTCTCGGGGACGATCGCCGACGAGCGGCGCCACGTCGGCTTCGGCGAGAACCGGATCGGCGCCCTCGTGCGCGAGCAGCCCGAGAAGAAGCCCGAGATCGAGCGGATGCAGAAGGAGATGGCCTATCACATGCTCGCGACTTTCGCGGATCGCTTCCGCGGCCAGGCGAACGCGATGCGCGAGGCGCGGCGAGTCGCCGAGGAGCAAGCCCGCAAGGCTGGTCATGCCCCCCACAGCCACGTCTGGCACGGGACCGACCTCACGACCGCCGATCCGACGGAGATGGAGGCGGTGCTCGCCGAGACGGTACTGAAGGAGTTCAAGACGCGTCTCGCTCGCATCGGACTCGACTATCAGAGCCCCGAGCGGCCCTGAGGCGATGGGCGCGCCGATGTCCCTCGATCCGTCCGAGCTGCATGCGCGGGATCATTCGGGCTTCCTCTCCGAGGTCCAGTCCTTCGAGTTCTGGTTCCAGTCCGTCGAGGGCTACCTCCACGCTCGGCCCTACGGCGTCGCTCCGGAAACGCCTATGCCCGACCTCGAGCCCGAGCGCCGCCGGGCGCTCGTCGCGACGCTCTCGACCTATTGCGTCGGCGAGGTCGCGGCGCTCGAGGGGGCGAGCGGGATGATCGGCTTCGCGCCCAACCGCGCGACGAAGATCTTCCTCGCGACCCAGGCCGTCGACGAGGCGCGCCATCTCGAAGTCCTGCTCCACCGCCTGCAAGAGCTCGGCGAGGACGATGCCGAGGCGACTTTCGAGGCCCGCTCGAATCCGCATCTACTCGCCTTTCGGGATCGACTGCTGCGCTGCGTCGCCGAACGGGATTGGCTGGCGTCGGTCTTCGCGCAGAACGTGGTGCTCGAATCGATGGAGTTCGCCGCGTTCCATTCGCATTCGCGCACCGCCGATCCCCGCACGGCCCAGATGCTCGCCGGCATCCTGAAGGACGAGCGGCGGCATATCGGATTCGGCGAGAACGACCTCGGCCGGCATCTGCGGCGGCATCCCGAGGATCGGGCCCGCCTCCAGACCCTGAGGCGCGAGCTCGACCCGCTGGTTCTCGCCTGCTTCGAGGACTCGCTCGCCCGGCTCGGCATCGCGGCGAGCGAACGGCCGGAGGTCGGCCGGCTCTATCTCGAATCGGTCGCACGCCTGGGGATCGCCTGATGACGTCGGAAGATCTGCGAAGCGAGGCGAGTTTCGATCCCGCGGAGATCGCGGAGGTCGCCGACATCGAGACCGCTCCGTCCGGGAGCGGCCGCACCGCGCCCGCTGGACGCCGAGCCGATTCGGAAGGCGACGACGCGCCGGGCCCCCGCCGACGCTTCGAGCTGCTCGACGATAAAGGCTTCGACGAGGTCCCCCCGAAATACCGGCGCTTCTATCGGCGATGGCAGGGCGAGGCCGACGCGCTCGCGCCCAACGAGGTGCTCTGCCCGGTCTGCAAGGTCGTGATCCGCTCGGCGCGCGAGTTGCGCCCGGGCGACCGCGTCTACTGCATGCCCTGCATGTCGCGCCTCGAGGTCGTGCGCGCGGAATCGGGCCGGCTCGAGGCGATCGTCCGGTACTGAGCGCATCCGGTCCCGTCCGGAAGAGGACGGCCCGGCCCCCACCGTTCCCGACGTCGGCCATTCGTCCGCATCGACCGCTCTTTCGGCGCCCCGGAGCCCAATGGACATCGGGCCCAATGCGTCGGTAGCATGCCTCCGCGCCTCCGCGCCCGCGCCGCGCGACTTCGGAGCCGCAGCCGAGTTTTCCTCCGGACAGACATCCGGATTCCCGTTGGAGCCCGACTCCAGCCGGATCAAGAGGAGCAAAGAAGATGTTCGATCTGAAGATCAAGGGCGGAACGATCATCGATGGCACGGGCCGACCGCGCGCCCTCGGCGACGTCGCGATCCAGGACGGCCGCATCGCCGCCATCGGCGCGAGCGTCGAAGGCCCCGCCCGCGAAGAGATCGACGCCCGCGGCCTGCTGGTCGCGCCCGGCTTCGTCGACATCCACACCCAC
>CAZFKD010000684.1:0-2135 GCA_964519695.1 uncultured Spirochaetaceae bacterium | reverse complement strand
GTATCGCTCAAGACCCCTCTCCCCCGTTTCCGATCGACTCTGCGGAGCGTGCCGCACGCTCCGCTTCCGAAGCCGGCGAACGCATTCGGCGGTGAGTACCCCATCCGGCGCAAAGGGCGCACCCATCGCCACCGCGTGATCGGCCCGAAATCATGCAGTCTTGCCCCCGTTGTCGCCTTCTTTCCGCCCAGGCCCCATCCCATTGCCGAGCGGCCGCCGGCCAGCTGCCGACGGCCGGCGACTCGCCCCGGCCCGCTCCGCCGGACGCTCTTTCCTTCGGGGCGAACGCGGAACCCTGGGACCGATGCCTGTTCGGCGGGGGCGCCGTCCCCTACCCTCCGGCGCGTCGCACCCGCTCGCAGGGCGCAGGGCCAACGCAGGTCGCCGAGCGACCCGCAGAGTCTCCGTCCCGGCAACAGGAGAACCGCATCCAGGTTCACGGCAACACGCACGGCCTCAAGGCCAGCCAGGTGAAGGCGCTCGAGCGCCTCGCAAGACGCCGGCTCTCCGCCGACCGCCTCGTCACGAACGAACTGGCCCGCGAGCTGACGGGGCTCTCCAGCGAGATCCGCCGCCAGGTCGGCGTCCTGCTCGACCGCGCGGGCGCCGTCCAGCACGTCATGGTCGGCAGCCCCTCGAGCACCGAGCTGCCGGACTGGGGCCGCCTGCGCGCCGGCCGCGGCCGCCTGCGCGGCCTGCGGCTCATCAAGACCCATCTCGCGGGCGAAGGCCTGACCCGCGACGACCTGACCGACCTCGCGCTGCTGCGCCTCGACGCCGTCGTCTCCGTCGGCATCCGCGAAGACGGCCTTCCGGGCCTGGCCCACACCGCCTCGCTCTGCGCCGCGAACGCCGATGGCCGCTCGACGGAGAAGCTCCCGCCCTGCCATCCGGCCGAGCTCGACCTCGAGTTCAGCGTCTTCATCCGCGACCTCGAGAACGAGCTCGCCCGCCCGACCGCGACCCACGACGTCGGCGAAGGCGAGCGCGCAATCCTCGTCTCGGTCACCGCCGGCCGCGACCGCGCGACCCTCGAGCTGCACGTCGCCGAGCTGCGCGAGCTCGCCCGCGCCGCCGGTGTGACCGTCGTCGACGTCATCACCCAGACGCGCCCGGCCGTCGATCCGCGCACGGTCCTCGGCGCCGGCAAGCTCTCGGATCTCGCGATCCGCTGCTTCCAGAGCGACATCGACCTCGTCATCTTCGACCAGGACATGACGCCCGCCCAGGCGCGCAACCTCGCCGAGCGGATGGAGCTGCGCGTCATCGACCGCACCCAGCTGATCCTCGACATCTTCGCCCAGCGCGCCTCGACCGGAGACGGCAAGCTGCAGGTCGAGCTCGCCCAGCTCCGCTACCGCATGCCGCGGCTCTCCCAGCGCGCCGATCTCTCGCTCTCGCGCCTCGCCGGCGGGATCGGCGGGCGCGGGCCCGGCGAGACGAAGCTCGAGAGCGATCGCCGCCGCGTGCGCGACCGCATCACGCGCCTCGAGCGCGAGGCCGCCCGATTGACCGAACAGCGCGAAGGCCGCCGCCGCAAGCGCGGCCGGCGCTCGGTCCCCGTGCTCTCGATCGTCGGCTACACCAACGCCGGCAAGAGCACGCTGCTGCGCACCCTGACCCAGAGCGACGTCCACGTCGAGGACAAGATGTTCGCGACCCTCGACCCGGTCTCGCGCCGCCTGCGTTTTCCCCGGGAGCGCGAGGTCATCATCACCGACACGGTGGGCTTCATCCGCGACCTGCCCCCCGATCTCGTCGCCGCCTTCCATGCGACGCTCGAGGAGCTGCGCGACGCGAACCTGCTGCTCCACGTCGTCGACGCCGCGAGCCCGGACATCGACCGCCGGATCCAGGCCGTGCGCCAGGTGCTCGGCGAGCTCGGCTTCGAGGACAAGCCGGAGCTGCTCGTCTTCAACCAGATCGACCGTCTCCCGCGAGACGAGAGCGAGGCGCTCGCGCGGCGGTATGGCGCCGTGCCCGTCTCCGCGCTCGAGGCGCGCGGCATGCAGCAGCTGCTGGCGCGCGCGGAAGAGATGCTGTGGGCCGACGACGAAGGCGTCGCCGCCCGCATGAGCGCGCCGCTCGTCGCCTTTGGCACCTGAAGAAGGGCACCTGAAGAAGGGCACCTGAAG
>CAZFKD010000683.1:0-2135 GCA_964519695.1 uncultured Spirochaetaceae bacterium | reverse complement strand
TGGCCCTTCAGATGGACGTTGATGACCGCGTCCCACTCCTCCTCGGAGGTCGAGACGAACATCCGGTCGCGCAGGAAGCCCGCGTTGTTCACGACGACGTCGAGGCGGCCGAAGGTGTCGATCGCCTGCTCGACCATGCGCTTTCCGGCCGCGAAATCCGAGACGCTGTCGGTATTCGCGATCGCGCGGCCGCCCTTCGCTTCGATCTCCTCGACGACCTTCTGGGCCGGCCCCTTCGAGCCGCCCTCGCCGTGGTTCGAGACGCCGAGGTCGTTGACGACGACCGCCGCGCCTTCGGCGGCGAAGAGGAGCGCGTGCTCGCGACCGAGGCCGCCGCCCGCGCCCGTCACGATGACGACGCGTCCATCACAGATGCCCATGTTCGTTCCTTTCGTTCGTTGCGATGCTGCGCACGCCTGGCTCGGTCGGCGGCGCGCCGCGCACGCTCGTTCGTTCTCGTCGCGGACTCGCGCAGACTAGAGCCGCTCGATGATCGTCACGTTCGCCTGGCCGCCGCCCTCGCACATCGTCTGCAGGCCGTAGCGAGCGCCGGTCCTCTCCATCTCGTTGAGCAGCGTCGTCATGAGCCGCGTCCCCGTCGCGCCGATCGGATGGCCGAGGGCCATCGCGCCGCCGTTGACGTTGACCTTCGCGAGATCCCAGTCGAGCTCCTTCTGCCAGGCGAGCACGACCGAGGCCATCGCTTCGTTGATCTCGACGAGATCGATCTGCTCCTTCGTCATGCCGGCCTTCGCGAGCGCACGCTTCGTCGCGGGGATCGGCGCCGTCAGCATGAAGATCGGATCGTCGGCGAGGACGGAAATGTGGTGGATGCGGGCGCGGGGCCGCAGACCGTGCTCCTTCACGGCGCGCTCCGAAGCGATCAGCATCGCCGAAGACGCATCCGAGATCTGGCTCGCGAGGGCGGCCGTGAGCCGGCCGCCCGGCAGCAGGGGCTGCAGGCTCTGCAGCTTCTCGCGGGTCGAGGCGCGCATGCCCTCGTCGTTCTCGACGCCGGCGATCGGGAGGATCTCGTTCTTGAAGCGGCCCTCCTGGGTCGCACGGATCGCACGGGCATGGGTCTCGAGGGCGAGCGTCTCCATCTCGTCGCGGGAGATGTCCCATTTCTCGGCGATCATCTCGGCGCCGCGGAACTGGGAGACCTCCTGGGTGCCGAAGCGATCGACCCAGCCCTTCGAGCCGGAGAAGGGATCGTCGAAGCCGAGCTCCTTCGCGCAGGTCATCGCCGACGAGATCGGAATCTGGCTCATGTTCTGCACACCGCCGGCGACGATCAGATCCGCCGTCCCGCTCATCACCGCCTGGGCCGCGAAATGCACGGCCTGCTGCGAGGAGCCGCATTGGCGATCGATCGTGACGCCCGGGACGTGGAGCGGGAGGCCGGCGGCGAGCCAGGCCGTGCGCGCGATGTCGCCGGCCTGGGAGCCGATCGTGTCGCAGCAGCCGAAGATCACGTCGTCGACGGCGCCGGGATCGAAGTCGTTGCGCGCGACGAGGCCCTTTAGGACGTGGGCGCCGAGGTCGGCCGAATGGATGCCGGCGAGACCGCCGCCCCGCTTGCCGACCGGGGTGCGCACGCCGTCGATGATGAATGCCTCGCCCATTTCCGATTCCTCTCTGGCGACGCGCGGCCCGCCGCCCGGTTGACTAACGGGTGCAGAGCACCGACGAGCCGTGACCGAACAGGCCCTGGTTCGCCGTGATGCCGACCTTCGCACCCTCGACCTGGCGCTCGCCGGCCGTGCCCCGCAGCTGCCAGGTGAGCTCGCAGACCTGCGCGATCGCCTGGGCCGGCACGGCTTCGCCGAAGCAGGAGAGGCCGCCCGAGGGATTGACCGGCACGCGCCCGCCGAGCTCGGTGGCGCCGCTGCGCAGCATGCCCTCGGCCTCGCCGGGCTTGCAGAGCCCGATGTTCTCGTACCAGTCGAGCTCGAGCGCGGAGGAGAGATCGTAGACCTCGGCGAGGTTCACGTCCGAGGGATCGACGCCCGCCTCCTGATAGGCCGCATACGAGATCGAGTCCTTGAAGCTGCGGTCCGGCGCCGGGATGCCGGCCGCCGAATCTGTCGAGAAATCCGGCATGTCGATGATCGTGTTCGGGAAGGTCGGGGACA
>CAZFKD010000682.1:1555-2137 GCA_964519695.1 uncultured Spirochaetaceae bacterium | reverse complement strand
CGCCCTTTTCGAGCACGGGCAGAGCGGCTCGGACCAGGCGCACGGGACCGATCAGGTTGGTGCTCAGGAGTTCGTCCATCACCGCGTCGGAGAGGGTCTCGAGATCTCCGAAGGCCACCACGCCGGTCGCGTTGATGACGCCGTCGAGACCGCCCAGCCTGGACCGTGCGACCTCGACGGCCTCACGGCAGGCTTCGGCGTCTGCGATGTCGCCGAGGACCCGAGGCCCTGGCAGACCGAGCACATCCAAGCGATTCGAGTCGCGGGCGAAGAGCACGAGCGATGCACCGGCCTCGATCAGCGCCATCCCGATTTCCCGTCCCAGTCCGCCCGTGGCTCCAGCGAGGAGCACGCGCGCGTTTTTCAGACTTCTCTTCATGCCGAACGAACCTCCGCGGAGTCGAGTAGGGGTTGCTTCCAGCCCAGAAAGGCCGGGTCTTCGGGGCGCGCGGGCATCCCGGACGCAAGCGTTCGAAGAAAGGGGCGGAGCTCGAGGGCGCACAGGAAGTTCTCGACTGCGCCGGATCGGCGGCCCACCTTCGCCGACCCGGCGGTTCGGGCAGAATCGCTCGGGCGTCGCTC
>CAZFKD010000682.1:877-1545 GCA_964519695.1 uncultured Spirochaetaceae bacterium | reverse complement strand
TCGAGCGAGCCGGTCCCGGGATGGCATCGCGGTCCCTCGGGCAGGACGCATCGGAGCGGACGAGTCGTCCCGGGGACGAGGGAGAGTGCCTGCCGGCTCGGCGTCTCGCAGCCCGCCACCGACCGCCGAGGCCGATCGCGCTTCCCGGAGGAGCGCGTCGGTGTATCCCGGGTGTCGTCCCGATCGAACGCGACCGAGATCGTGCCGCCCGATTCTTCCGTTCCCCGCCCGATTCGCACCGACGGCCGCTCGCGCATCGACTCCCCTCAGCGCCGTCTGTAACCGGCCGTTTCCAACTGTTGACCAGGCGGACCATTGGATTCTGTCGTTATGTTGTCAATTGATCGGATCGATCCGTTGTCGATTTCGTCGGGAGGACTCGTCGAGGCCGGCCTCTTTCGCGGCGTCCGAAAGCGCTGCGCGGCTCTTGTTTGTTCCTGGCCGCTCGGCCTGCTCGGAGCCCCGACCGTGCCGATGCGATTCGTCATGGGGACTTTCGCAGTCGCGCGAGCCCGCGCTCGCATCGCCAGCCGCGGCGAAGGCCCGCACGCTGCCGGAAGTCTCCGGCGATCCACGACTGCCCCGACCAGGGGGCGATCTGGCGGTTCAGACGCTCGACGCGAGCGTCTTCGGCAAACTCGGTGATCGAAGGCTCGAATATCCGCGAG
>CAZFKD010000682.1:0-867 GCA_964519695.1 uncultured Spirochaetaceae bacterium | reverse complement strand
GAGGCGCGTTGCCACGGCCGAGGGTCGCTTCGCGAACGACGAGATCGACACAGGGACGATCCGGCTTACCCGAGAGGAGGCTGGCGACGGAGTCGATCGCGTGGCCGGGAGCTTCGTCCGGAAGCACGAAGGTCCTCGGGGAAGCTGAACTCGGACTGGGCGAGTCCGGGAGATCAGGCTCCGGCAGGCTTCGGGGAGTCAGACCTTGATGCCTTCCTGCTCGCAGAGCTGCACGAGCAGGGACTCGAGCAGCGCCCGCGCCTGACCGGTGCCTTCGGCGAGGCGGCGGTGAAGTCTCGCGTCGGCCTCGTCGCGGGATTCGCAGGTCTCCGAATAGCGTTCGAACGCGACGAGCCCGGCAACGAGTGAAGAAAGATGGTTTGGGCACTCGCAATCGACGCCCGAGCTGACCTCGAAGAGCTTCGCCAGCTGATCATCGTCGAAGCGACGCGCCGGCGCAGAGGCGGATGCGGTCGGCGTTCCGTTCGCCGCAATGGTGCGATCGGTGGCGCTGTCCGCCGACGGTTTGCCGTCCGTATCCCGTCGCCGGAGGCGAATCTGGACCTTCTCGATCATGAGCAGATCGAGCAGGAGCCGTCGCAGTTGTTCGAGTCGTACGGGTACCTGGACCAGCCGTGCGCCGGCCTGGGCGAGGCGAGCGAGCGAAGCTCGAGACGCAAAGCGGTAGAGAACGACGACGAGCGGCGTGCCCGGCAGACTCCGGCAGCTCTGGATGAAGCCGAGCGGACTCGAACCGATGCGGTCGAGCTCGAGCACCACGACCTCACAGGGCGTCTTGCGCAAGGCATCGAGCAGCGTCTGCCGGTCTTCGGCCGTCGCGACGATCTCGAGCTCGGGAAAGGCAAT
>CAZFKD010000681.1:0-2137 GCA_964519695.1 uncultured Spirochaetaceae bacterium | reverse complement strand
GGTCGGCTGGCTCGAGGGAGCGGGGCTCGCGATCGAGAACGGCATCCTCTGCGACGCGACGGGCGCGACCTCGCGCGCGGGCGTCTTCGCCCTCGGCGACTGTGCGCGCTGGGAGAACGCGCGCTACCCGGAGCGGCCGCGCTTCGAGCATTGGACGAGCGCGGTCGAGCAGGCCGACGTCGTTGCCCGGCGCATCGTCCAGGGCAAGGGCGATCCGCATGCGGCCGTTCCCTACGTCTGGACCGATCAATTCGATCTGCGACTCGCGATCGCCGGCGAGTTCAAGCCGGACGATGCGATGCACGTCTGCCTCGGGAGCCTCGAGGAGGACAAATTCCTCGTGCTCTTTGGCCGCGGCGGAAAGCTCGTCGGCGCGGTCGGCTGCAAGCGGCCGCGGCAGCTCAACGCCGCCCGGCGCTGGATCGCCGACGGGCTCTCGTTCGACGAGGCGATCGCGCAGGCGAAATAGCAGCGCGCGCGCGTTCGGCCGCCCGCTTCCGCAATCGACCGTGTTCGTTCACTCGCCGAGCGGATGCGCTCTTCAAGCCGTGGCGATGCCGCGTTCGTCGCGCACGAAGAAGAGCGCCGTCAGCGCGGCGGCGTTCATCGCGATGAAGAGCAGGAAGACCAGTCGATAACTCCCCGTCACATCGCGCACGGCGGCCGCAGCGAGCGGGCCGAGCGCGGCGCCGGGGAGCAGGGCGAGCGTCATCGCCCCGTAGATCGAGCCGAGATGGCGCGCGCCGAAGCAGCGCTCGACGGCGAGGGGCCAGACGACGTCCCGCGCGGCCTGGCTGAAGCCGTAGGTCACGACGAAGACCGGAATCAGCATGAGCCGATCGGGCAGGAAGAAGAGCACGACCGAGCTCAGCCCGAGCACGGCATAGTCGTAGAGGATCGCGCGCTCCTGCGAGACGCGATCCGCGAGGTAGCCGCCCGCGACCTTCGAGACGATCCCGAGACCGATGGTCTGGCTGAGACGGGTCGCGGCCTCCGCGTGGGAGACGCCGGCATCCGTCAGGATCAGTACGAAATGGTCGAGGATGCCATTGAAATAGAAGAAGAAGGCGAAGAGGGTCGCGGTGAGGATCCAGAACGTCCGGGTCCGGACGGCGGCGCGTAGATCGAGGCTCGTCTCGTCGGCGGGCGCGGAGGCCGCGGCGGCGGCGTCTGCCGCGGACGCATCCGTTAAGGGCTGTGATGCGCTCTCGATCGACGCGCGGCCCGCGTGGGGTGCGGCCGCCGTTGTCTCCCCGCGCACCGTCTCGCGATCGCGCACGAGGAAATACGCCGCGGGCAAGAGCACGACGAGCGAGAAGAGGGCGACGGCGAGCAGCGCCATCCGGAAATCCGAGCGCGCGGTCACCGCCCCCGTCAGCCAGACCATCGCGGAGCCGCCGAGGTTCGAGCCGGCGTAGGCGATGCCGAGGGCGAGGCCGCGGTGGCGGCGGAACCACTGGGCGACGACGTGGCCGACGGTGACGTCGCCCATGCCCGCCGCGCCCAGGCCGACCCCCGCGATCGCGAAATAGAAGCCCCAGACCGACTCGATGCGCGAGAAGCCGACGAACACGACGGCGAAGAGCAGCGCCGACGCCGTGAGCACGCGCTTCGCGCCGAAGCGGACGGTGAGGTAGCCGGCGAAGGGGCTCGCGAGGGATTGGACGGCGAGCTGCGGGGTGTTCGCGCCGGAGAACTGGGCGCGCGTCAGGTCCAGCGCTTCGATCAGATCGGCGGCCAGCCCGCTCTTCACGTAGGTCAGCCCGAGCCCCATCTGGCAGACGAGGCAGCCGATCACGACCCAGAGCGCGCGGCCGCGCAGCTCCGAGCCCGCCATGCGATCGCGCAGGCGCGAGAGGGCGGCGTGCATGCTAGTCGCTCGCGTCGCCCGCGCGTTCGGCGGCGCGCGAACGGGCGAGCAGGTCTTCGTCGCCGGGCTCGCCGAAGCGCGCGCGGGCATCGTCGCGCAGCGCGCCCTTCGCGACCTTGCCGCCGACGCCGCGCGGGAGCTCGGGCAGCACGACCAGCGCCTCGGGCCAGAGCTCGCGGGCGATGCCTTCCTGCTGGAGACGGGCGCGGAGCCCGTCGAGGTCGAGAGCCGTGCCGGCGCGCAGCTCGACGTAGGCGGCCGCGCGCT
>CAZFKD010000680.1:0-2140 GCA_964519695.1 uncultured Spirochaetaceae bacterium | reverse complement strand
CCGGCGCGTAGCCGGGGCCGGCGATCGCCAGCGAATGGTTCACTTCCTTCACCTGGCAGGTCGAGTCGCCGCGCGCCTGCCGGACGGCCTCGATCGTCATCTCGAGGCCGTGGATGTAGGCCTCGGCGAGGTTGCCGCCGCTCGTGTTGAAGGGGAGCTTCGCGTCCGGACCTTCGAGGGCGCCATTCGCGACGAAGGCGTCGACCTCCTCGGGCTTGCAGTAGCCGAGCTCGCAGAGCGCCATCACGACCGGGCCCGTGAAGTTCTCGTAGAGCTGCAGCACGTCGACGTCGCGCGGCCGGATGCCGCCGCGGTTCCAGATCATCTCGCCGACGTTCTCGTAGTACATGCCGGGGAACCACTTCTTCTGGAACGCGGTGAGGCCGATGTCCGGCCCGAGTCCCTGGGCCGCCGCGATGATCGGCACGGCCTTCTGCTTCAGGTCGCGCGCGCGCTCGGGCGTCGTGATCACGAGCGCGGCGGCACCGTCGTTCTCCTGACAGCAGTCGAAGAGATGGAAGGGCTCGACGATCCAGCGCGAGTCGTGATAGGCCTCGCGCGTCAGCGGCTGGCCGTGGCGGACGGCGCGGGGATTGCGCTGGGCATTGGCGTAGGAGGCGAGGGCGATCGCCGCGAGCGCCTCCTGCGAGACGCCGTGGTCGTGCATCCAGCGCTTCGTATGCAGCGCACATTCCTGGGCCGGCGTCATCTCGCCGTAGGGCAGGCCCCAGGAGAGGCCCTCGGGCGCGCCGCCGGACGCGAGCGTCGAGCCCGAGCCGAGGCGGTAGAACTGGCCCTGCGCCAGCGCCCGGAACGAGACGACGTAGTTCGCATAGCCGGCGCTGACCGCGGCGTCGGCCTGCATCACACACGAGGCCGAGTTGTTGCCGCCCCCGGCCCAGGGCGTCGAAGACCAGCGCAGCTCCTTCATCCCGAGCGCGGCGGCGACGCGCAGGGGACTGTTGCGCGTGTCCATGTAGGAGATGAGGCCGTCGACCTCGCGGACGTCGAGCCCGGCATCGGCGCAGGCGCGCTCGATGGCCTGGCAGGCGAGCTGGAACTCGGTGTCGGGCGACTGCCCGTGCTTGTAGTAGGTGGTCTCGCCGACACCGGCGACGACGGCTTTGCCTTGCATGGGATGGGGGCTCCTGATCGGGATGGCGATGGGCCCCCGCCAGGGCGGGGGCGCTCGCGCGACGGTAACGCGTCGGGATCGGAGCGGCGACTGGATCCGTCGGCCGCGTCTGGGGATCAAGCCCACGGATCGACCATGACCTTGCACTGCGGCGCCCGCGCGATCAGCGCTTCGACGGTCTCCGTCAGCGCCTCGAGCGGGATCGTCTGGGTGACGAGGCAGCGCGGCTCGAGATGGCCGGCCGCGAGGGTCGCGATGACCTCCTGATAGTCGGCGCGGTCGTAGGTCATCGAGAAGAGGACGCGCAGCTCCTTCAGGAGGGGGATCGCCGTCGTGATCGGCTCCGGATGGAGGCCGTAGCCCATGCAGACGATCGTGCCCTTCGGCCGGACCTGCTGCATCGCCTGCATGACCGCGCCTGCGAAGCCCGCACATTCGAAGACGACGTCCGGCGGATCGCCGAGCGCAGCCCGGATCCGGCCCTCGATCTCCGCGTCCGATCGGCCGCTCGTCGTGATGAAGTCGCTCGCGCCCAGCTTGCGCGCGAAGCCTTCGCGGCGAGCCGAGGGCGCTGCGACGACGATCCGCGCCGCCCCCCGGCGCCGCGCCCACCAGGTCGCCGCAAGCCCGATCGGGCCCGCGCCGAGCACGAGCACGCGCGAACCGCGCCCGACCTCCGCGATCCGGACCCCGCGCAGCCCGACGGCGAGCGGCTCGACGAGGGCACCGTCCTCGGCCGTCAGCGGCGGCGGCAGGAGATAGGCCTCACGGGCCGGGAGCGTCATGTACTGGCCGAAGCCGCCCGTCGGATGCTGGCGCCAGGCAGGGCAGAAGGTCAGATGGCCCTGTCGACATTCTTCGCAGCGACCGCAGGCGGTGACGCATTGCGCGGTCACGAGCGATCCGATTGGGAGGTGCTCGACTTCGGCGCCCCGGGCCACGATCTCGCCCGCGAACTCGTGGCCGTAGACCTTGCCGCGTTCCATGCCGGCGTCGCCCGTCCAG
>CAZFKD010000679.1:1553-2150 GCA_964519695.1 uncultured Spirochaetaceae bacterium | reverse complement strand
CGCCTATACGACGCCCGCTGGCGAGACCGTCCTCCTGACGGGCGGGGGCACGAAGGCGCTGCTCAAGCTCTGGCGCAAGCCGGAGGGCAAGCCGGGCGCGGCGCTCGTTGCGGAGACGATCTGGGAGAAGGATTTCGGCGGCCGCTTCTCGCGCATGCGCGACATCGAGGTCGGCGACATCGACGGCAACGGCACGCGCGCGATCGCCGTCGCGACCCACGACCAGGGCGTCGTCGCCGTCGTCCGCCCCGGCGAGAGTGGCTATTCGATCGAGGAGCTCGACCAGGAGAAGGACACCTTCGTCCACGAGATCGAGATCGGCGACGTCGACGGCGACGGCATGCTCGAAATCTACGCGACGCCCTCCGAGCCGAACCGCCTCGACGGTTCCGAGCAGGAGGGCCACGTCGTGCGTTATGTCCCGGCGAAGAAGGAGGGCCGCACGATCGTCGCCGATCTCGGCAAGCGCCACGCCAAGGAGATCCTCGTCGCCGACATCGACGGCAACGGCAAGGACGAGCTCTACGTCCTCGTCGAAGGCCAGAAGAATCCGAGCGGCGGCGGTCTGCTCCACCGCAGCGAGATCTGGCGCTACGA
>CAZFKD010000679.1:0-1543 GCA_964519695.1 uncultured Spirochaetaceae bacterium | reverse complement strand
ACTTCTACCGACCGAAGGCCGAAGGCGCTCGGTTGGAGAAGCCAGAGGATCTGCCGGGTGCAGAGATCTGGCGCTACGAAGCCGATACGCCCGCCGACAAGGGCGTCCCGATCGCCGAGTTCGAGGACCTGCTCGGCCGATTCCTGACGCCCGCGGATCTCGACGGCGACGGCAAGAAGGAGATCGTGGCAGCGCTCTACCAGAAGGGTGTCTGGTGGCTCAAGCCCGGCGACGACATCGAGAAGCCCTGGACGAAGCGCGTCATCGACCGCGATTCGAAGAGCTTCGAGCACGCCGCCCTCGCGACGGATCTCGACGGCGACGGTCGCCAGGAGCTCTACGTCGCGAACGACGACGGCAAGTCGCTCCGGCGTTATGTCTGGAACGGCCGGCGACTCGTCAAGGAAGAGATCTACGAGCGCACGGACGACCGCAGCATCCTGACGTGGAACATCATGGCGATCCCGGCCTCGCTCGTGCCGCAATGAGCGGCGGGCCGGCAGCCCTGCGCCATTCGAGGAGGACGCCGTGGAGAAGCTGATCTACGTGCTGCAGGGGCCGGTCGACGCGATCGACGGGCGCCTCGATCGCATCGCGGGCGCCGGCGTCGCCGCCGCGCGCGCCGCCGGCGGCCGGCAGATCGCGATCCTCGTGCCGGATCAGGCGGACGAGATCCGCGCCCGCTGCCCGGCGCGAATCGGCGGCGACTTCGCTTCGCTCGCGGCGGTCTTCGAATGCTGGCTCCCAGCACTCGATGCCCGCGCGCCGATCGAAGCGGCGCTCGCGCCCCATGCGCGGGCGCTCTGGGGCTATCTCGTCACCGAGTCGACCCTCGCGCCCTGTCCCCATGCCGTCGCCGACGGCGGCCGCGTCTCCGGCGTCACGCAATGGGGCATCAACGACAAGCCCGCCGCCGTCGCGCTCGACGATTTCTACCGGGAGTGGGCAGTGCATTCGAAGCTCTCCTTCGATCTGCATCCGACGCGCCAGTCCTACATCCGCAACGCCGTGGCGCGGCGGCTGACGCCGGCGGCGCCGGCCTATCTCGGCATCGTGCTCGAGCGCTTCCCGTCCCTCGACGATTTCACGGACGAGTCGATCTACTTCGGTGATCGCGCGGTCGTGAAGAAGATGTTCGAGCACGTTCCGGCGTTCTACGAGTTCAAGACGGCGATCACGGGCGGGATGAGCGAGTTCCGCTGGGCGTGATGCCGGGCCGCGGCGCGGGCGCCTGCCAATCGTGATGGCGGCCGGCGACGGGCAGGCCCGCGTCCCATTCGGGCTCCGGCCCGAGCTCCTCGGCGAGCCAGTCGATCATCGCGCGGACCTTCGGCGAGAGATGCCGATTCTCCGGATAGACGACGAACACCGCCGTCCCCGGATGCATGAAATCGAGCAGCACGGGAACGAGCCGGCCCTCGCGCACGTCCTCGCCGCAGAGATAGGTCGGCAGCGTCACGAGCCCGAGCCCTGCGAGCCCTGCGACGCGCAGCGCCTCGCCGTTGTCGAAGGTCAGACGCCCGCTGACCGCGATCTCCTCGCC
>CAZFKD010000678.1:0-2158 GCA_964519695.1 uncultured Spirochaetaceae bacterium | reverse complement strand
CCACCGCGTCCAGCGCGTGCCGGCGACCGAGAGCCAGGGCCGCATCCATACGTCGACGGTGACCGTCGCCGTCATGCCCGAGGCCGAAGAGGTCGACGTCGAGATCAAGAACGAAGAGCTCCGCATCGACGTCATGCGCGCCGGCGGACCGGGCGGCCAGAGCGTCAACACGACGGATTCCGCCGTGCGCATCACGCATCTGCCGTCGGGGCTCGTCGTCCAGTGCCAGGACGAGAAGTCGCAGCACAAGAACAAGGCCAAGGCGATGACGGTGCTGCGAAGCCGGCTGCTCGCCCTCGAGCAGGACCGGGTCGACTCCGAGCGCGCGAAGGAGCGCCGCTCCCAGGTCGGCACCGGCGAGCGCAGCGAGAAGATCCGGACCTACAACTTCCCCCAGAGCCGCGTCACGGATCACCGCGCCGGCGTGACCCTCCACAAGCTCGACGTCGTCATGGCCGGGGATCTCGACGAGCTGCTCGACGCCGTCCACGGCCAGATCGCCGCGGCCCGGGAGACCGGCGCCGAGATCGCGCGCCCGGACGACGACGAGTGAGCGGCGAAGCCCGGCCGGCGACGAGCGATCAGGGCCGGACCTGGACGGTGCTCGAGCTGCTGCGCTGGACGACGGACTACTTCCAGCGAAGCGGCATCGAGTCCGCGCGCCTCGACGCCGAGCTGCTCCTGGCCCATGCCCTCGAGAGCCCGCGGCTGCGGCTCTACATCGACTACGAAAAGCCGGTGCTCCCGGCCGAGCGCGATCGCTTCCGGGCGCTGGTCCGCGGCCGCGCCGTCGAGCGGGTCCCGGTCTCGATCCTGCTCGGCGAGCGCGAGTTCTGGTCCCTCTCGTTCAAGGTCACGAAGGACGTCCTGACCCCGCGCCCCGATACCGAGACCCTCGTCGAGGCGGCCCTCGCGAAGCTGAAAGCCCCCGGGTTCAGCCCGGCGGATCCGAGCGGACGCGTCCGGATCCTCGATCTCGGCACTGGATCGGGGGCGATCGCCCTCGCGCTCGCCTCGGAGCTCCCCGACGCGGATTTCACGGCGAGCGATCTTTCGCAGGCCGCGCTTCAGATTGCGGCGGAAAATGCCGATCGCCTGCAGCAGAAAGAGAGAGTCCGTTTCCTGCACGGCGATCTCTTCGAGCCCGTCGCGGGCGAGCGCTTCGACCTCGTGGTGTCGAATCCGCCGTACGTCGCGAGGCGGGACGAAGGGAAGCTTCCACCCGAGCTGGCACACGAGCCCGAGCTGGCGCTCTTCGGCGGCGAAGATGGACTCGACGTGATCCGGCGCCTGGTGGCCGGGGCAGGGGCGCATCTCTCGCCCGGCGGTTGGCTCCTCATCGAGCTGTCGCCGGAGCAGGCTGGTACGGTCGAGCAGGAGCTGAGCAGAGCGGGTTTCGTGGATGTGGAGCGGCGTTTCGACCTGGCCCGTCGACCGCGAGTCGTCGGGGGACGTTGGCCGGGGACAGGATCGGGCTGACCGCGAACGATCGCGGGACAGTCGTCGCGACCGGGAGATGCGAAGCTTCCGGGCGGGGCAGGGAGACGAGACATGGCTGCCAGATCGACTGCGAAACTGATGCGTGTCCTCAAGAGCGATGCCGCGGGCTTCTCCGACGAATGGAGGGCGATCTGCGATCGGCGCGGGGACACCGTCCTCGACGTCGAGCGCGACGTCGCGAAGATCATCGCCGACGTGCGCGCGGGCGGAGACGAAGCGCTGCTGGCGTTCGTGAAGAAATTCGACGGCGCGAAGCTCGACAAGCTCGAGGTGACCAAGGAGGAGTGGGACGAGGGCTGCGACCGCGTCGCCTCCGCCGACCGCGCCGCGATCGGCAAGGCCGCGATGCGCGTGCGCGAGTTCCACCGCAAGCGGATTCCTTCGTCCTGGGAGATGCGCGAAGAAGGCGGCGCCTACATGGGCCAGCGTGTCCGGCCGCTCGCGCGCGTCGGGCTCTACGTGCCCGGCGGCAAGGCCGTCTACCCGTCCTCGGTCGTGATGAACGCGATTCCGGCATCCGTCGTCGAGGTGCCCGAGATCGTGATGACGACGCCGCCCGGACCGGACGGCACGATCCGCCCCGAGGTGCTGATGGCCGCGCGGGTCGCGGGCGTGCACCGCGTCTTCAAGATGGGCGGCGCCCACGCGATCGCCGCCC
>CAZFKD010000677.1:681-2171 GCA_964519695.1 uncultured Spirochaetaceae bacterium | reverse complement strand
CGACATCACCCGCAAGCGCAAGCTGCTCGAGAAGCAGAAGGCGGGCAAGAAGCGGATGAAGATGGTGGGCTCGGTCGAGATTCCCCAGGAAGCGTTCCTCGCGGCGCTGCGGTTGGGAGACGACTAGGCGTGGCCAAGCCGGAACGCGAAGGGCGGGAGACGACCGGGGGAAGCGCCGAGGACGGGGCCACGGAAGCGACGTCGATCGCGGGCATCGTCGACCAGGTCGTGACCCTCGTGATCGCCGTCGCGATCGCGCTCGCGATCCGGCAATTCGTGGTCGAGCCGTTCCGGATTCCGTCGGGGTCGATGCTCCCGACGCTGCTCATCGGGGATCATCTCTTCGTCAACAAGCTGGCCTACGGCCCGCGCATCCCATTCACCGAGCTGCGGCTGCCGGGCCTTCGGTCGCCCGAACGCGGAGACGTCGTCGTCTTCGAGGTCGCGCGGCCCAGCGGCGACCGGATCATGCCGGTCGACCTCGCACCGCCCGGCTCGCCGAGCGAGGCGTTCGTGAAGCGGCTCGTCGGGTTGCCGGGAGACCGGCTCGTCTGGAAGAACGGCGAGCTCTACGTCAACGGGCAGCGCCTCGCGGTCCATGCGACGGGCGAGACGTTCACGGACGAGCGCGGGAAGCGATTCAGCGTCCAAAACGAGGATCTCGGCGCCTGTCGTCATGCGATTCTCGAAGAGCCCGGGTACAGCGATCCCGCCCTCAACAAGGGCTCGATCGTCGTCGAGCCGGGCCGCTACTTCATGATGGGCGACAACCGGGATTTCTCGCGCGATAGCCGCGAGTGGGGGACCGTCCGGCTCGAGCAGCTGAAGGGGCCGGCGGCCATCCTCTACTGGTCCTGGGACGTGAACGACAACATGCTCTCGTTCTTCAATCCGGTGAACTGGTTCACGGCGGAGAAGCGCTGGGACCGGATCTTCCAGCGCGTTCGCTGCGAGCCCGTGCCCTCCGCCGCACCGCTCGAAGCCGGTGATCCGAATGCATCGGCGGCCTCGACCGGGGTCGCCGCTCCCCGGAGCGCCAGCTCACAGGGCTGAATTCCCGGTCGCCCCCGGACCCTCACGGCCGGCGCGATTGCCGATGGACGCGCGCGCGTTAACCTCCCGCCCGACCCCAACGCCCTTTAAGCCCGATCAGCGAGTCGGGGAAGGGAAGAGGCAAGCCCGTGTCGCAATCCGACGCACGCCCCCCTGCGGCCGCCGAGACGACTCTGAGTGAGCAGCGTCGCGAGCTGAGCCGCGAGCAGAGTCGCGAGCAGAGTCGCGAACTGAGCGGCGAGAAGTCCCGGATCGTTTCGCGCGAGGGCGGGTCCGATGGCGGGGGCCCCGAGCGGATCGTCCTCGATGATGCCGCGATCCGCCGAGCGCTCATGCGCATCGCCCACGAGATCGTCGAGCGCACGGAGCAGATCGAGCGGCTCTATCTCGTCGCCATCCCGAACGGCGGCGTGCCGCTGGGCCGGATCGTCGTACGA
>CAZFKD010000677.1:0-671 GCA_964519695.1 uncultured Spirochaetaceae bacterium | reverse complement strand
GGCGGCGTCCCCCTCGGTCGCATCCTCGCCCAGAACCTCGCGAGCTTGACGGGCGAGACGGTCCCGCTCGGCATCCTCGATACCACGCTCTACCGCGACGATCTCTCGACCCGCAGCTCCCGGCCGCGGCTGCGGCGGACCGAGATGCCGTCCTCCGTCGACGACCGCGCCGTCGAGATCGTCGAGGACGTCGTCTCGACCGGCCGCACGATTCGCGCGGGCATGGACGCGCTGATGGATTTTGGACGGCCCTCGAACGTGCGCGTGATGGCGCTCGTGGACCGCGGCCACCGCGAGCTTCCGATCAAGATCGATTTCGTCGGCAAGAACATTCCGACCCGGCCCGAGGACAAGGTGATCTTCCGGGCGAGCGAGTCGCCCGACGAAGAGGAGCTGTCGATCGTGGTCCGGGAAGGGGGAGCAGCATGATCGGACGGGACATTCTCGGCATCGAAGACCTCTCGCGCGACGAGATCGAGCTGATCCTCGAGACGGCCGAGCGGATGCAGGAGATCGGGACGCGCGAGGTCAAGAAGGTGCCGACGCTGCGCGGTCGGACGCTGATCAACCTCTTCTTCGAGCCGTCGACGCGGACCCAGACCTCCTTCGAGATCGCCGGCAAGCGGCTCGCGGCGGACGTCGTCAACTTCTCGGTCGGAAGTTCTTCCGTC
>CAZFKD010000676.1:0-2179 GCA_964519695.1 uncultured Spirochaetaceae bacterium | reverse complement strand
CACCACGCCTGCATCGGCCTGCACGTCGCGCGCAAGGAAGGCGAGATCGCGATCCAGGAGATCCTCGCCCGCTTCCCGAACTACGAGGTCGATGCGAGCCGCCTCGAGACCTACGCGACCGAGTTCGTGAAGGGTTATTCGGCGATGCCGGTGGTCTGGAAGGCCTAGCACGGGTCGGCGCCGAGGATGCTCGCTTGACGCCCCGCTCCGCCGCCCCCTTCTACACCCGCTACGGCTTCGCGCGCACCGGCGATCGCGACGCCCCGCTCACGCTCGCGCCGTATCCGCCCGTCTGCCGCCACGGTGCGCTCCGGGCGACGATCGTCGCTGCGGCCGTCGACCTCGTCGGCAGCCTCTTCGCGCGCGAGATCGCGGGCACCGACTTCCTCTTCACGACCGATCTCTCCGTGCGGATGCCCCGTGCCGACGTGCCGGACGCGCTGCTCGTCCGCGGCCGCGTCCTGCGCAGCGGGCGGACGGGCGTCACGTCGGGGGTCGAGCTCTGCGCCGGCGACACGCTCTGGGCCTACGGAGAGACGAGCTTCGCCCGGCAGCCGCGCGCGGCGGGCTCGACCGTGACAGCCGCCGAGCTCGCGCTGCCGCCGGTCTTCGAGCGCCACCCGCTCGAGCGGCCGCTCGAGGAGGAGGTCGGGGTCGAGATCGTCGATGCGGCGCGCGGCGAGGTCGAGCTCGCGCTCCGACCGGCGATCCTGAACCGGGACGTGACGCTCCAGGGCGCGCTCGTCGCGCTGCTCGTCGAATGCGCCGCGGAGCGCCTCGCGGAGCACGCGCTCGGCGCGCCGCAGCGGATCGCCGAGCTCGATCTGCGCTACCTCAGCACCGCGAAGATCGGACCCGTGCGCTCGCGCGCGTGCTTCGTCGGTGATCCCTCGGCCGGCATGATCCGGGCCGAGCTGCGCGATGCCGGCCGCGACGAACGGCTCACTGCAACCGCGCTGCTGCGAGCGCTGCCGGCGCGCTAGCGTCGGCGCATGGCCCTGCCGCCCTCGCATCCGCCCGCGCCGTCGTCCCCTGCTTCCCCGTCGCCCGGAGCGCCGTCGTCGCCGCTCCGCTTCAAAGAGCTTGCGGGCCAGTCGATCGTCGTGACCGGAGGAACCCGAGGCATCGGCCTCGGCATCGTGCGCCTGCTCGCCGGCGCCGGCGCGCGGCTCATGATCACCGGCCGCAAGGCCCATCGCCTCGAACGCGTCGCCGAGGAGCTGCGCGCCGCCGGCGCCGATTTCCGGACCTGCGTCTCCGACGTCGCCGACCGCGACGCGAGCCGCCGCCTCGCCGACACGACGCTCGAAGCCTTCGGCGCGATCGACGGCCTCGTCGCGAACGCCCAGTCCTACATCCCCGTGACGCCGCTCGCCGACATCACGCCCGAAGCCCTCGATCTCGTCCTCGATACGGGCCCGCGCGGCACGCTCTGGCTGATGCAGGCCGTGCTGCCCGCGATGCAGGCTCGCGGCCGCGGCCGCATCGTCACCTTCGGCTCCTCGATGGGCCAGACCGGCGCGCCCGGCTACGGCCCCTACGCGGCGGCGAAGGAGGCGGTCCGCTCGCTGACGCGGACGGCCGCGCGCGAATGGGGCCGCTTCGGGATCACGGTGAACTGCATCTGCCCGGCATCGGCGGCGCATCGCATGCCGGTCGCGAAGGAAGGTGCATTGACCCCGGAAGAGGAGGCGCGCGCGCGGGCCTTCGCGGCGATGTACGCGGATCATCCGCTCGGCCGCGACGGCGATCCGCTCGCGGACATCGCGCCCGTCGTCGCGTTCCTGCTCTCGGACGCGAGCCAGTACCTGACCGGGCAGACCTTCATGGTCGACGGCGGTGGGATCTTGCGGAGCTGAGGGGCGGCGGGCCGACGAACGAGAGATGGATCCCATGCCGGGCGAACGAAAGCGACGACGCATCGCCGAGCTGCTGGAGCGACTCCGCGCGATGCTCCGGGCGGACATGGAAAGACTCGTCGAGATCACCCAGATCAAGGGCGACTCCGAGTGCCGCGACGGCATGTACCAGGTCTTCGGCGAGCCCGACGAATTCTGCGCGTTCGAGGAGTGGCGCGGGCCCGAGGTCGAGGACTGCGAGGAAGGCACGGGCTACGGAGCGCTGATCGGCCGGGGCTGCGTCTCGCGCAACGACTACGTTCGTTATGCGCTGCTCGAAG
>CAZFKD010000675.1:0-2193 GCA_964519695.1 uncultured Spirochaetaceae bacterium | reverse complement strand
GCGGCTCGGCGCGTCCGGGCTGCTGCATCGCTGGGGCCGCGGCGAAGGCTTCCGGCGCGTCGTCGTCGAGAAGCCCTTCGGCAATGACCTGCGCTCCGCGCGGTCCCTGAACCACGACCTCTACCGCACGCTGCAGGAAGATCAGATCTACCGGATCGACCACTACCTCGGGAAGGAGACGGTCCAGAACCTGCTCGGCTTCCGCTTCCACAACGCCATCTTCGAGCCGCTCTGGAACCGCCATCACGTCGAGCTGGTGCAGATCACGGTCGCCGAGACCCTCGGCGTCGAGAACGGGCGCGGCGGCTACTACGACGAGACGGGCGCCCTGCGCGACATGGTCCAGAACCACATGCTCCAGATCCTCGCGCTGATCGCGATGGAGCCGCCCTCGACGCTCGCCGCGGACGCCGTGCGCGGGCAGAAGGTCGAGGTGCTGCGCGCGCTCCGGCATCCGGCGGAGCGGAGCGACCAGCGGCGCTCCGTGCGCGCGCGTTATGCCGCCGGCGAGATCGGCGGACGCAACGTGAAGGCCTATCGGGACGAGGAAGGCGTCGCCCGCGATTCGCAGGCGGAGACCTACGTCGCCCTGCGCGCCCATGTCGAGAACTGGCGCTGGAGCGGCGTCCCCTTCCTGCTGCGCCACGGCAAGCGCCTCGCCTCCCGCTTCACCGAGATCCAGGTCCAGTTCCACACCCCGCCGCTCCAGCTCTTCAATCGCCCCGTCGAGCTCGACACCGCCGACGGACCGCAGCTGCTCTCCGGCGACGACTTCTGCCAGACGCGCCCCAACATCCTGACGCTCCGCATCCAGCCGCAGGAGTCGATCGAGCTCTCCTTCGGCGTCAAGCGGCCGGGCAACTCGATGGACATGGAGCCCGCGACGCTGCGCTTCGACTACCACGAGCATTTCGGCCATGCCTCCGCAGACGCCTACGAGCGGCTGCTCGCCGACGCGCTGGTCGGCGACCAGACGCTCTTCCTGCGCGGCGACGAGATCGAGGCGTCCTGGGAATACGCGGACGCGGTGCGCGCCTCGTGGCAGCGCCCCGGCGCGCCGCCGATCCTCGAGTATCCGGCCGGCAGCTGGGGTCCGACCGAGGCCGAGCTCCTGTTCGGCGACTGCCAGGGCGGGTTCTCGCGTGGCGGATGAGCGCGCAGCGACCGGGCCTGGCGCCGCCCGGCCCTTCGAGCTCGTCGTCGACGCCGCTCGTCGACCTGTTCACGCCGGGCTGGGCCGTCGACGCCGCGCCCTTCGAGGCCGCGGGGCGCCGGATCGCCGACTGCGTCCGCGACCTCGCGAGCGCCGCTCCCTCCTCGCCTGCCGCCCCGTCCGCCGCCCCCCAGGCTGGCCAGCGTGAGATTCGGCTCGCGATTCCCGGCGGCTCGGCCCTCGCGGCGGTCGTCCATGCCGCCGCCCTGCTCGGACCGCTCTGGCAACGCGTCGCGCTGACCTGGACCGACGAACGCTGTGTCCCCGTCGACGATCCCGACTCCAATCGCGGAGCGGCGCGCAGCGCGGGTCTGCTCGGCGGCGCGGGCGGCCCTCCGCCCGGCGCGGGCCCCGCGCGGATCGTTCCGCTCTTCGAGGATGACGAGGCGCCGGATGCGGCGGTCGCCCGCAGCGCGCGGCGCCTCGCGGCCGAGTTCGGCGATCGCATCGATATCGCCGTCCTCGGCATGGGCGCGGACGGGCATGTCGCCTCGCTCTTTCCCGATCGCGAAGCGCCGCCCGGCGTCGGCGTCGCCCACGTCCCCGACGCGCCCAAGCCGCCGCCCCACCGCATCACGCTGACCCGCCGAACGCTCGCGACCGCCCGAAATAGCATCCTCGTCGCAGCCGGCGAGGAGAAGCGCACGGCGCTGGATCGTCTCTGCGCCGGCGACCCGCGGCTTCCGGCGACGGGCCTGCCCGGCCTCGTCGTCGTGACCGATCTCGAGCTCGCGCCGCTGGAGCCGACGCGATGAGCGCGCCCGCCTGCACGATCGCGATGGTCGGCCTCGGCGTGATGGGCGGGAGCCTCGCGCGCAACCTCGCCCGCCACGGCCAGCGCGTCGCCCTCTTCGACCGCGATCCGGCCGCCGCCGCCCGCCTGGCAGCGCGCCATCCGGAAGCGGGCTTCGTCGCCTGCGACTCGGTCGCCGCGCTCGTCGCCGCCGTCGCGCGGCCGCGGGCGATCGTGCTGCTCGTCC
>CAZFKD010000674.1:0-2206 GCA_964519695.1 uncultured Spirochaetaceae bacterium | reverse complement strand
GATGCGCACACCGGTCAGGCGCTCGAGAACCTCGAGCAGGGCCGCGTCATGCGCGGCGTGATCCGCTTCGACACCTGATCCGCAACGCACGCATGCGTGTCCCACGTCGCGACCCGCCAACGGAGGAGCCCGTGTCCGAGCTTCGAGCGATTCCCAGTGAGGCCCTGTCGGCGCCGGTGACCGGCGTCGGCCTGATTCCCGGCAACCTCGCGGATCAGCTCGAGGACGGCGTGTCTCTGCTGGTCTTCCTGCGCCACTTCGGATGCATGTTCTGTCGCGAGACGCTCGCCGACCTGCGCGCGGCGGTCGAGGCCGACGCGAGCTATCCGCAGGTGCTGCTCTTCTTCCAGGGCAGCGCCACCGAGGGGCGCGCGTTCCTGCGGCGCTACTGGCCCGGCGCCCGCGCCGTCGCGGATCCGAATCTCGAGTTCTACGAGTGGTTCGGCGTGCGGCGCGCCAGCTATTTCGAGGCGCTCGGGCCCGCCGTCTTGCGGGCGCGCAGGCGGGCGCGCGCCAAAGGACACGAGAACGGGGAGCGGACCGGTGATATCTGGCGAATGCCCGGGGTCTTCGTGGTGGCGGACGGGCAGATCGTCTGGTCACACTACCCGCGGCACGCGGCGGATCACCCTGACTTTCGACGTATCCCGGAGTGGATCTCGGCCGGCTCCTGAGCCGGTCGATCGATCTCGCAAAGCTTCCGAGCGCGGCCGGTTGGGCGCAGCCGATTACGTGGGAGCCAGACGTAGAGGCGGTCGGGGATCGCGCGGAAGCCGGGCCAGGTCGCCGATGCCGCATCGCCGGCCGACCCTGCAGGCCGTAGCGCGACTCGAGCACGTCTTGCATGCATTCGTCGAGGCTCGGCAGCCGCTCGTCGAGTCGCCCGCCCCGGAAGGGCCCTGGACGGCCTCCAGCGGGCAACTTGACCCGAGAGGATTACCCGTGGCGCAGAAAACGCCTCTTGAAACGCTTATTCGCCACAGCGTGACCCGCTGCGACTCCCATCGCGAAGCCGTCACGAAGTTCGCCCAGCTGACGGGAACGGACGGGTCCGACCTCATGGCCGGAATCGCCCTCGAGGCGGAGATCGAATCCGCGCTGGAGATCGACTTCACCTACGACGGCGAGCTCAATCCCCCCCGCGACCCGAACGAAAATCCCAGACTTTCTTGAGACCGATTGAAGCGCGCGCGGCCGCCGCGCGGCCCACCTTCCGCTGCGAACGCGCGGCCCGAACTCCCGAGCCCGCGCGACGACGCGAGGGTGTACATGCCGACGATTCGCTCCCTGCTCTGGATCGGATCCGGCCGCGGCCTGGCCGCGAGCGGGATCACCGAGGCCCCCGAACTCGACGTGACCTGGGTGCCCGATCTCGCCGAGGCCGCGAAGCTGCCGCGCGTGCCCTTCGATGGCATCCTGCTCGAAGCAGAAGGAGCCGGCGCAGTCGGAACTGCGGTGGCGCGCGCCGGCACCATCGGGCACGGGGTGCCGGTGCTCGTCTGCCTGCCGCCGGTGGGCGCAGAGGCGTCGCAAGCGGCGCTCGCTGCAGGCGCGGCGGCCGTGCTGCTGCTCGATCCCGAGGCGGTGCGCCCGGGCTTCGTGCGCGCGGTTGGCGATGCGCTCGATGCAGAGCACGAACGCGCCGCTGCGCGCGCGTCGCGCCCCGCAATCCCGTCTTACCCCGCGATCCCCGCGATCCCGGCGAACGCCGCGAACGCGGCGATCCAGGCGAACTCCGGCTTTTCAACGAACGCGACTCGAACCGCCCGTCCCGCCGACCCGACGCAGCCCGCTCCTGCGACAGCCGCGAACGATACTCTCCCCCCGCCCTTCGTCGCGCGCAGCGAGGCGATGCGCGAGGTCGCCGAGCTCGTCGCCGTCGCCGCCTCGAGCCCCTCGACCGTCCTGCTGACCGGCGAGACCGGCGCGGGCAAGGAGGTCGTCGCGCGCCAGCTGCATGCGCAGAGCGGGCGCGCCGCCCTGCCCTTCGTCGCGATCAACTGCGCGGCGTTTCCGGAGGCGCTGCTCGAGAGCGAGCTGTTCGGGTACGTGAAAGGCGCATTCACCGGCGCCGATCGCAACAAGCCCGGCCTCTTCGAGACCGCCGGCGCGGGCACCCTCTTCCTCGACGAGATCGCCGAGATGGAGCTCGCGCTCCAGGCGAAGCTCCTGCGCGTCTTGCAGGAGCGCGAGATCCGGCCGATCG
>CAZFKD010000673.1:0-2211 GCA_964519695.1 uncultured Spirochaetaceae bacterium | reverse complement strand
GAACCGCTCGATCGGCGAGACCGTGCAGGAAGTCTTCGGGCTCTTCTTCAAGAGCCGCGGCCGCAATCTGCTGCTCGCCGTGGTCGCAACGGTGGCCTTTCTGGTCGTGCTGCGCCGGATCCGCACGTTTCTCTCGACGCGCGTCCGCGATCCCGAGCGCGGCCCGACCTTCCGAGGCCGCGTCTTCAGTCTCGTCTACTCCGTCTTCACGGTCGTCGGCGCCGTCGTCGTCTTCGTGCTCGCCCTCTATTTCTTCGGCGACTGGGTGCTCCTGATCCTCGCGCTGCTCCTGATCTTCGGGCTCGTCTGGGCCTCGAAGCAGGCGCTCCCGCGCTTCTGGTCGCAGGCGATCCTGATCCTCGACATGGGCGCCGTCCGCGAAGGCCAGCGGGTCGTCTGGAACGGCCTGCCCTGGCGCGTCGAATCGATCGCCTTCTACTGCGTGCTCGAGAATCCGGCGCTGATCGGGGGGCGCGTCCGCATCCCGATCGAGGACCTATCGGCGCTGCGTTCGCGGCCGGTGGAGGAAGACGAGCCGTGGTTTCCGACGCGGCCGGGCGACGTCGTCCTCACGGACGACGGCCGCACCGCGTTGGTCGAGCTCCAATCGACGGAGTTCGTCCGGCTGCGCATTCCCGGCGGCAATCGCATCGTCGTCCCGACGACGGAGTTCGTGGCCGGATCCCGGGAGGTCCTCTCCCACGGCTACCGCGTCGACCTCGAATTCGGCCTCGACTACGCCCTGCAATCCGAGATCACGACGACCGATCGCGAGATCCTGCAGGCCGAGCTCGAGCGCCGCTGGCGCGAATCGCCCTGGGCCCCGTCGCTCGTCGCCGTCGTCGTCGAGTTCAGCAACGCCGGGCCGTCGTCTCTCGACTACTACGTCCGCGTCGATCTCGACGGCAGCCAGGCGATCGAGTATGCGCCGCAGCGGCGCTACCTCTCCCGCATCTGCGTCGACGTCTGCAACGAGAACGGCTGGGTCATCCCCTTCCAGCAGCTGACGCTCCACGTCGCTCCGAAAACCGAGGAATGAGATCATGGACAGGCAGGGATTCGAGAAGCTCTTCGATCTGACCGGACGCGTCGCGATCGTGACCGGCGGCAGCCGCGGCATCGGGCGCGCGATCGCCGAGGGCTATGCGCTCGCGGGCGCCAGAGTCGTCATCGCGAGCCGCAAGCTCGAGTCCTGCCAGTCAACGGTCGCCGCGATCGAGAAGGCGGGAGGCGAAGCGCTCGCCGTCGCGACCCACATGGGCGAGCTCCCGCAGCTCGAGGCCCTCGCGAAGCGGACCCTCGACCATTTCGGCCGCATCGACATCCTCGTCAACAACGCGGCCAACGCCCTCGCCCAGCCCTTCCGGCAGATGACGCCGGAGGCCTGGGAGAAATCGCTCGCGGTGAACCTGCGCGGGCCGGTCTTCCTGACCCAGTACTGCCTGCCCGGCCTCGACCGGAGCGAGCACGCCTCCGTCATCAACGTCTCGAGCGCCGGCGCCTTCCTCTTCTCCGCCTATACCCACATGTACGCCGCAGCGAAGGCCGGAATGCTCGCCTACGTCCGATCGCTCGCCGCGGAGCTCGCCCCGCGCATCCGCGTCAACGGCATCGCGCCGGGCACGATCGATACCGACATGGTCCGCAACAACACGCCCGAGGCCCAGGCCCAGATGGCCGCCGCCGCGCTGCTGAAGCGCGCGGCGCATCCCGACGAGGTCGTCGGTCTCGCGCTCTATCTCGCGAGCGACGCGTCGAGCTTCGTCACGGGCGCGACGTTTTCGATCGACGGCGGGCTCGTGCCGCGTTGAGGGGGGGGCGAGCGCCGGGGGGCGATTCCGCATGGGGCGGAGTCCGGTATTCAGTGAGGTGCACGAAGAGCCACCCGATCATCGGGCGGGCCTCCGTGAATGTCCGTCCACGGGCCGTGTCCGGTCGGGCTCCCGGCGCGAGCTTCGCAGACCGCCCGCTACGATAGGGCTAGTCGACTTCGGGGAGGCGATGACATGAGCTTCACGGCAGTATTCCAGGAGGTCGACGAAGGCTACATCGCCTTCGTCGAAGAGATCCCGGGCGCCAATGCCCAGGGGCGTACGCTCGCGGAGGCGCGCGAGAACCTTCATGAGGCCGTCGATCTCGTCCTCGCTGCCCATCGCGAAATGGCCCGGGAGTCGATCGGATCGGCCAAGGTCATCCGCGAGCCTCTGAAGA
>CAZFKD010000672.1:0-2217 GCA_964519695.1 uncultured Spirochaetaceae bacterium | reverse complement strand
CCGTAGCCCGAGCCGTAGCTCCAGATCTCGCGCGATTCCGGAAAATGGACGATGTACTTGTTCTCGCTGTTGCAGGGCCAGCGCACGTCGCGCTCGCCGGGCGCGAGCGGACGCCCGACCGAATGCAGGCACGGCACGAACGCGCCCTCCTCGCCGAGCACCTCGAGGACCCGCGTTCCCATGCGCGTCATGATGCGCATGCTCGCGACGACGTAGGGGCTGTCCGTCAGCTGGATGCCGATATGCGCGATCGGCGAACCGATCGGCCCCATGCTGAATGGGACGACATAGAGCGTCCGGCCGCGCATCGCGCCGCGGAAGAGCCCGCTGAGCGTCTCGCGCATCGCGTCGGGATCGCGCCAGTTGTTGGTCGGGCCTGCGTCCTGCTCGCGGCGGCTGCAGATGAACGTCCGGTCCTCGACGCGGGCGACGTCGGCGGGATCGGACTGGACGAGATAGCTGTTGGGTCGGCGGACCGGATCGAGGCGCTCGGCGGTTCCGGTCGCCAGCATCTGCTCGAACATCCGGTCGTATTCCGCCCGGGACCCGTCGCACCAGACGACCCGCTCGGGCTCCGTCAGCTTGGCGAACTCTTCGACCCAGGCGAGCAGTCGGCGATGCTTCGTTGGCGCGGCGAACGGCATGCAGCGGATTCTCCCGGCGGATGGACACCCCGCGCGGAGGAGCCGGGCGGGCCTTTACGATATCGCGACTTACCGGTCTGCAACCGGTCGTTCCTGCAAGTGGCCGCCTCGGCCAAGCACGTTACGTCGCTTCGGCGGACTCCGAGTCGTCGGCGGTGAGGATCGCCTGCACGGTCTCGGCCAGGGCCTGTGTGGCCTCGGCGCGGGCGAGAGCAGCGTCGCCGGCGGCACGCAACCGTGCGAAATCCCGCTCGAATCGCCTGTGAAGGGCCCCATCGAGCGGCAGCGCGGCGGCAGGTGCGGCCTCGACCTCGACGGGATCGCGGCGGGCGTGGGTCCGGCGCGACAGCAGCCGTGCGTGCAACCGGGCGCGCCCGAGCAGCACGAACGGAAAGGCGGGGCTGCGTGCCGGACCGTACCGGACGAGTCGTCCACCGAGCGGCCGGTCGACGAGCGTGAGCTCCGGCAGCCGCCCCGCACCGAGCAACCCGAGCACCCCGCCGACGGCGGCACCGGTCGCGACACCGAGCAAGAGCGACGCGCCACCGACTGCGAGATCGATGGCTCCGCCCGTCGCGGCGCCGCCCGCCGCGCCCGCGGTCACGAGCTGGCGCCGGGTGAGCCCGAAGACCAGCCATGTCCCCTCGGCGAACAGGTCCGATTCGAGCAGGGCGAGCTCGTCGGCGCGGGCCTCGAGCGTGGCATGGCCATGGATGGCCTGCACCCGCTCGCGGGCGGCGCGTTCGCTCCGGGCGAGGGTCGCGTGATATTCGGCGGCGAGCGCATCCCGATGGCCTTCTGCCGACTCCTCGGGCCCGATCCGTCGCACGACTGCGTAGGCGAGCGCCTGCGCGATCCACTCGGCGATCGCGCGCGCCGTCTGGATCCGCCGCCCGACGCGCGCCCGCTCCAGCGCCGCGAGCGCCGCTTCGATCGGCGCGCGCCAGCCCGCCTCGAGCTCCGCGAATGCACGCAGCAGCCGGGACTGGGTCTGCAGATCCGCGTTCACCGCATCGACGACGCGCACGATCCGGAAGAACTGCCCGAGCGCAGCCTCCCATTCGGCGACGTGGTCGCGATTCGAGATCGGATTGATGACGGCCAGCGAGGGCCGGCCCGTCCAGCGCAGGATCTCCATCTCCGCTTCGTACTGCGGCCCGTAGGCGACGCCTCCGTCGACGACATAGACGATGCCCGCCCCCGCGACGATCGGCTGCAGCAGCTCGCACTCGTCGGGGAAGCGCTCGCGCTGGCCCGGCTGCGCGAGAAACTCGGCGACGAGACGCGGCCGATCGGCGGCGCTCGCGTTCGTCTCTCGCGCGCGCGACTCGAGGGCGGCGAGCACGGCGCGCGCGCGCTGGAAGCCCGGGGTATCGATCAAGGCATAGAGCGGAACGCCGTCGATGCGCACCGGATACTCGCGGGCGACGAGCGTCGTCCCCGGATGCGGCGCGATCGCGACGGAGGCGTCGCGCGCGAGCGTCGCGACGAGGCTCGACTTGCCCTTGTTGGGATGCCCGACCACCGCGATGCGCGGCAGCGCCGCGGCGGTCGTCGCATCGGTGCCGGGCCG
>CAZFKD010000671.1:0-2222 GCA_964519695.1 uncultured Spirochaetaceae bacterium | reverse complement strand
ACCAAAAGCGGCGACATCCTGGTGCTGGCGGTCCTGCACGGCAGGCGTGATCGGGCCACCCGAAACGCGGAATCCCGCGCGCCCGTTCCGCCCGAGACCTGATCCCATCGCGGCCGCTTGCCGCCGCCGCCCGTCGTGCCCGCCCGGCTGCTCGCCCGGACAGGCACAGGCGCCCGACTACCAGCCCGCGAGATCCGCCGCGCGGCTCTTGTGGAGCCGGGGCGTGCCGAGCATGACCCGGTCGAACATCGCGCGCTTGAACCAGATCTGGGTATCGCCTTCCCAGGTGTAACCGATGCCGCCGTGGACCTCGGTCGCGTCGCGGGCGACCTGCGAATAGCGCTCGCTGAGGTGGCTCTTCGCGATCGAGGCGATGCGCGAGGCCTCTTCGGGGGCGTGATCCTGGGCATGCGCCGCATACCAGTAGAGGGCGCGCGACGGCTCGATCTCGATCGCCATCTCCGCGAGCTGGTGCTTCAGGCCCTGGAAGGAGCCGATGATGACGCCGAACTGCTCGCGGTTCTTGGCGTAGGCGACGCTCGTCGCGACGAGCTTGTCGGCGCCGCCGAACGCATCGGCTGCGAGCAGGACGAGGCCGACGTCGACGACACGCCGCGCGGCCTCGATGCCCGCACTGCCGAGGATCTCGACGGGCGTGTTCTCGAAATGGACCCGGCCGATGCGCCGCGTGCGGTCCGCCGACTCGACCCGCTGGATCTCGATGCCCTTCGCGCTGCGATCGACGACGCCGAGCCGGCCGCCGGCCAGGCCGACGACGAAGAGATCGGCGTGCTCCGCGGCCTCGACCCGCTCCTTCGCGCCGCGCAGCGTCGCGCCGGCCGCGAGCGTCCACTGCTCGGGCAGCCAGCCCTCGCTCTCCTCGGAGAACGCGATCGTCGCGATGCGCTCGCCGCTCGCGAGCGCGGGCAGGAGCCGCTGCTTCTGGTCCGCCGAGCCCGCGAGCTGGATCGCGAGGCTCGCGAGCGCATGAGAGAAGAACGGAACCGGCGCCGCATGCGCCCCGAGCGTCTCGGCGACGACCGCGAGATCGAGGATCTCGAGCTCGCTGCCGCCGTACTCGGCCGGCAGATGGATGCCGGCGACGCCGAGCTCCGCGAGGCCCTTCCAGAGGACGGGATCGAAGCCGACCTCGTCGTCGAAGAGCTGGCGCAGCCGCGCCATCGGACACTCGTTGTCGAGGAACTGGGACACCGTCTGCTGCAGCATCCGCTGCTCGTCGGAGAGATCGAAATCCATGCTCATTTGCTCCGATCGGCGGCCACGTCGCGCGGCAGTCCGAGACCGCGCTCGGCGATGACGTTGCGCTGGACGTTGGCCGTCCCGCCGGCGATCGCGATGCCAACGGTCGCCATGTAGTAGTTCGTCCAGGTCGAATCCGAATCCATCTCGGCGCCCATCAGGTTGCGCTCGCCGGGGGCGACGACGCCATCGTCGCCGAGGATCTCCATCGCGAGCTTGGCGATCCGGTGGCCGATATGGGTCGAGTTGATCTTGTTCATGAGGCCCATGACGCCCGGGCTCTCCTTCTTCAGATCCTTCGTCATCTGGAGGAAGCCCGAATACTGATGGTCCCGGATGTAGCCCTCGACCTCGACGAGACGGCGCCGGATCTCGGGATCCTGGATCGCCGGTCGCCCGTCGATCTTGCGCCGCTTCGCGGTCGCCACGAGCGCGTCGAGCAGGGCCGTCATCTGGCCGGCATTGCCGATCGAGTTGCGCTCGTGCTTGAGGGTGGTGCGCGAGACGAGCCAGCCCTCGCCGCGCTTGCCGACGATCCAGTCCTTCGGCGTCCGCACGTCGTTGAAGAAGACCTCGTTGAACATCGCGCCGCCCGTCATCTCGCGCAGCGGCCGCACGTCGATGCCCGGCTGCTTCATGTCGATCAGCAGGTACGAGATGCCTTCGTGTTTCTTCGCGTTCGGCTCCGTCCGCACGAGGCAGAACATGTAGTCCGCCTCATGCGCCGAGCTCGTCCAGATCTTCTGCCCGTTGATGACCCACTCGTCGCCGACGAGCTCGCCGCGCGTCTTCAGGCTCGCGAGATCGCTGCCCGAGCCCGGCTCGCTGTAGCCCTGACACCAGGCGATCTCGCCCATCAGGGTCGCCCGGACGAACTTCTCCTTCTGCCATTGCTCGCCGCGATCGAGCAGCGTCGGGACCAGCATCATCATGCCGATGCCGCGCGGCTCCATCGGCGCGCC
>CAZFKD010000670.1:0-2226 GCA_964519695.1 uncultured Spirochaetaceae bacterium | reverse complement strand
ACCCCCAAGACCAAGGCCCCCAAGTACGTATATCTCTTCGGGAACAAGAAGGCCGACGGCGACGGCTCCATGAAGTCGCTGCTCGGCGGCAAGGGCGCGAACCTCGCGGAGATGACCTCGCTGGGGATTCCGGTCCCGCCCGGCTTCACGATCTCGACCGCCGTCTGCCTCGAGTTCAACGAGCGCGGCAAGAAGCTGCCGGCCGAGGTGCGTGCGGACGTGCTGACGGCGCTGGCGAACGTCGAGCAGGAGATGAACCTGCGCTTCGGCGATCCCGAGCGGCCGCTGCTCGTCTCGGTGCGCTCCGGCGCGCGGGCGTCGATGCCCGGCATGATGGACACGGTCCTGAACCTCGGCCTGAACGCCGAGACGGTGCGCGGGCTCGCGGCGATGGCCGGCGAGCGCTTCGCCTACGACAGCTACCGGCGCTTCATCCAGATGTACGGCGACGTCGTGCTCGGCGTCCCCCACGACCGCTTCGAGCATCGCCTCGATGCGGCGAAGCGCGAGCGAGACGTCGTGGACGACGTCGACCTCACGGCCGACGACCTCCGGCGCGTCGTCGCCGACTATCTCGACATCGTCCGGGAGACGACGGGCGCGCCGTTTCCGCAGGATCCGCAGGCCCAGCTCTGGGGCGCGATCAGCGCCGTCTTCACGTCCTGGGAGAACCAGCGCGCGATCGCCTATCGCCGCCTGAACGACATCCCGGACGACTGGGGCACGGCCGTCAACGTCCAGTCCATGGTCTTCGGAAACATGGGCGACGACTGCGCCACGGGCGTCGCCTTCACGCGCAATCCCTCGACCGGCGAGAAATTCTTCTATGGCGAGTACCTGAAGAACGCCCAGGGCGAGGACGTCGTCGCCGGCATCCGCACGCCGCAGCCGATCAACGAGGCCTCGCGCGCCGAGGATACGAAGGATCTTCCGACTCTCGAGCGCGAGATGCCGAAGGCCTATCGAGACCTCGTCGCGATCTACAAGCGGCTCGAGCGCCACTACCGCGACATGCAGGACATCGAGTTCACGATCCAGTCCGGCAAGCTCTGGATGCTGCAGACGCGCAACGGCAAGCGGACGGCGGGCGCCGCCGTGCGGATCGCCGTCGACATGGCGCGCGAGAAGCTGATCACGAAGGAAGAGGCGATCCTGCGCGTCGACGCGAACGCCCTCGACCAGCTGCTGCATCCGACGATCGACAAGAGCCAGGCGCCGCCGGTGATCGCCCGGGGCCTGCCGGCGTCGCCGGGGGCGGCGGTGGGCGAAGTCGTGTTCTCCGCCGAGCATGCGGAGGCGCGGGCCAAGGGCGGGGCGAAGCTGATCCTCGTGCGGACGGAGACCTCGCCCGAGGACATCGTCGGCATGCACGCGTCGCAGGGCGTCCTGACCGCGAAGGGCGGCATGACCTCGCATGCGGCGGTCGTCGCGCGCGGAATGGGGAAGAGCTGCGTCGCGGGCTGCGGCGCGCTCGTCATCAACTACGCGCAGGCGACGATGCGGATCGGCGAGCACGTCGTGCGCGAGGGCGACTGGCTGACGATCGACGGATCGACGGGGGAGGTCATGCTCGGGCGTGCGCCGACGGTCGTGCCGGAGCTCGGCGGGGCGTTCTCGGAGCTGATGCAGTGGACCGACAAGGTTCGCACGCTGCGCGTCCGGACCAACGCCGATACGCCGCAGGACGCCGAGGTCGCGCGGCGCTTCGGAGCCGAGGGCATCGGCCTCTGCCGGACGGAGCACATGTTCTTCGAGCCGGGCCGGATCCTCGCCGTACGCGAGATGATCCTCGCGTCGGATACGCCGGCGCGCGAGGTCGCGCTCGCGAAGCTGCGGCCGATGCAGCGCGGCGATTTCGAGGGGATCTTCCGGGCGATGGACGGGCTGCCCGTCACGGTGCGGCTGCTCGATCCGCCGCTCCACGAGTTCCTGCCGCATACGGACGAGGACATCCAGGCGGTCGCCGCCGCCCTCGGGCGCTCGGTCGGCGACGTCCGCCACAAGCTCGAGAGCCTGCACGAGTTCAACCCGATGCTGGGCCATCGCGGCTGTCGTCTCGGCATCACATTCCCCGAGATCTACGCGATGCAGGTTCGCGCGATCACGGAAGCCGCCTGCCGCGTCGCGGAGGATGGCGTCAAGGTCAAGCCGGAGATCATGATCCCGCTCGTGGCGCATGCGCGGGAGCTCGAGCGGCTTCGGGCGCTCGCCGAGAAGGTCATCGCC
>CAZFKD010000669.1:0-2229 GCA_964519695.1 uncultured Spirochaetaceae bacterium | reverse complement strand
GAGGGAGGTCTTGCCGACGCCGGGCGGACCGACGAGGCAGAGGATCGGCCCCTTCAGCTTCTCGACGAGGGTCTGCACGGCGAGATACTCGAGGATGCGCTCCTTCGGCTTGTCGAGCCCGTAATGATCGGAGTCGAGGATGCCCTCGGAGACCTTCAGGTCCTTCTCTTCCTGCTTGTACTCGTTCCAGGGCAGACCGAGCATCCAGTCGATGTAATTCCGGACCACCGTCGCTTCCGCCGCCATCGGCGACATCTGCTTCAGCTTCTTGATCTCCTTCTCGGTCCGGTCGCGCGCCTCCTGCGGCATCTTCTTGGCGGCGAGCTGTTCCTCGAGCTCGGAGAGTTCGTTTTTCGGATCGTCGCGCTCGCCGAGCTCCTTCTGGATCGCCCGCATCTGCTCGTTGAGGTAGTACTCCTTCTGGGAGCGCTCCATCTGCTTCTTGACGCGGCCGCGGATCTTGCGCTCGACCTCGAGGACCTCGATCTCCGCCTGCATCCGGCTGAAGACCTCTTCGAGGCGCTCCGCCGACGAGATGATTTCGAGCAGCTTCTGACGGTCGGGGAGCTTGAGGTTCAGATGGGCCACGACGGTGTCGGCGAGCTTGCCGGGATCGCTGATCGCGGCGACCGAGTTGACGATCTCCGGCGCGACCTTCTTGTTCAGCTTGGCGTAGGAATCGAAGGTCGCCTGGACCGAGCGGACGAGCGCCTGGGCCTCGGGGGTGTCGTTCGCCTCGTCGCGCAGCTCGTCGATCTCGACGGCGAAATACGGCTCGACGGCGGCGAAGCGGCGGATCTCGGCTCGCGAACGGCCCTCGACCAGGACCTTGACCGTGCCGTCCGGAAGCCGCAGCAGCTGGATGATCGTGCCGAGCGTCCCGATCGAGTAGATGTCCTCGGGCGTCGGATCCTCTTCGCCGGCGACGCGCTGCGCGGCCACCACGAGCCGGCGGTCGGCCGCCATCGCGTCTTCGAGAGCCTGGATCGACTTCGGACGGCCCACGAAGAGCGGAACCACCATGTGCGGAAAGACGACGATGTCCCGCAGCGGAAGCAGCGGAATCCTGCCCCCCTTGCCCGGCTCCGATCTGGTCGATTCAGCCATGCCCCCCTCCGAATCGCTCGGACCGCCTCCATCGAGGTCGATCTTCTCTCAGGTCTTCAGGCCGACTCCGCCTCGCGCTTGAGACCGAGCACCGGCTCGGCCCCCTGCTCGATCACTTCGACGCCGACCACACACTCCGCCACGTCGCTTCGCGACGGCAGCTCGTACATCAAATCCATCATCGCGTGCTCGAGGATCGCCCGAAGGCCACGCGCGCCCGATTTCTGGGCGAGCGCCTTGCGCGCAACCGCCCCGAGCGCCGCTTCCGTGAACCGCAGATCGACCCCCTCGAAGGCGAAGAGCTTCTGGTATTGCTTCACCAGTGCATTCTTCGGCTCGGTCAGGATCGAGATCAAGGTCTTCTCGTCGAGCTCTTCGAGGGTCGCGACCACGGGCAGCCGGCCGATGAACTCGGGGATCAACCCGAAATGCAGCAGATCCTCGGCCTGGACCTCGCGCAACATCTCGCCCTTCTTGCGGCTGCGCCGGTTCTGGATGTCGGCGGCAAAGCCCAGCCCCTTGACACCGACCCGGCGTTCGATGATGCCCTCGAGCCCCACGAATGCGCCGCCGCAGATGAAGAGGATGTTCGTCGTGTCGATCTGCAGGAACTCCTGCTGCGGGTGCTTTCGGCCCCCCTTCGGCGGAACGCTGGCCATCGTCCCTTCGATGATCTTCAGCAGCGCCTGCTGGACGCCTTCGCCCGAGACGTCACGCGTGATCGAAGGGTTCTCGCTCTTGCGCGCGATCTTGTCGATCTCGTCGATGTAGATGATTCCGCGCTGTGCGCGTTCGACGTCGTAGTTCGCGGCCTGGAGCAGGTTGAGGACGATGTTCTCGACGTCCTCGCCGACATAACCCGCCTCGGTCAGGGTCGTCGCGTCCGCGATCGTGAACGGCACGTCGAGGATGCGCGCGAGCGTCTGCGCGAGCAGCGTCTTGCCCGAGCCGGTCGGGCCGAGCAGCAGGATGTTCGACTTCTGCAGCTCGACCTCGCCGACGAAGGACTGGCTCTCGATGCGGCGGTAGTGATTGTGCACGGCGACGGACAGGATCTTCTTGGCGCGGTCCTGCCCGATCACGTAGTCGTCGAGGATCTTCTTGATGTCGTGCGGCTTCGGG
>CAZFKD010000668.1:747-2237 GCA_964519695.1 uncultured Spirochaetaceae bacterium | reverse complement strand
CATTGTCGGGCTCTCGGCTCGATCGATCCAATCGATTATGGTTCCTGGATCGATAAGGAGAGATTGTCATGATCCAGACCCCGACGCTGCGCCAACTGGAGTACCTGGTGGCGGTCGCGGACCAGCGCAGCTTCCACCGCGCGGCGCGGGTTTGCGGCGTCTCGCAGCCGGGCCTCAGCGGCCAGATCCAGCAGCTCGAGTCGCTGCTCGAGCTGAAGCTGCTCGAGCGCGATCGGCGCCCCGTGCTGGTGACGCCGGCCGGCGAGGAGATCTTGCGACGGGCTCGTCTGGTGCTCGCGGAGATGCACGGGCTCGTGGAGGCCGCCGGCGCGTTGCAGCGCCCGCTGTCCGGTACGCTGCGGCTCGGCGTGATCCCGACGATCGGACCCTACCTGCTGCCGCGCGTGCTGGCGCGGGTCCGCCGCCGGCACCCCGAGCTGCGACTGCGGCTCCATGAAGCGCCCACCGAGATGCTCGTCGCGGGCCTCGCGCGCGGCGAGTTCGACCTGCTGCTGTTGGCGCTCGAAGCGCCGCTCGGAGATCTCGAGACGCGAGCGCTGTTCCGCGATCCGTTCTGCGTCGCGCTGCCCAGGGGCCATCGCCTCGCGCGGCGGCGCCGCCTGCGCGAGGACGACTTGCGCGGCGAAGCGGTCCTGCTGCTCGACGACGGCCATTGTCTGCGCGAGCAAGCCATGGCCGTGTGCCGCGCCCGCGGCGCCGACGAGCTGGGCGACTTCCGCGCCAGCAGCCTGACGACGCTGATCGAGATGGTGCGCGGCGGAGCGGGCCTGACGCTGCTCCCCGAGCTGACGCTGCGCGTCGTCGGCCGCCACGCGGATCTCGCGATCGTGCCGTTTGCGAGTCCGGCGCCGTTCCGCACCGTCGGTCTCGCATGGCGGCGCAGCTCGGGCCGCGCTGCGGAGTACGCGTTGCTCGGCGACGAGCTGACGCCCGGCGGAGGCTGAGGGACGCGGCGCCAGACGCTACTCTCCCGGGTCATGCGACCTCGGATCTTCCTCGACGGCTCCGTCGGCACCACCGGCTTGCGCATCCGCGAGCTGCTGGAGGGCCGCCCCGATGTCGAACTCTCGGCGCTCTCGGAGTCCGAGCGCAAGGATCCGGCTGCGCGGCGAACGGCACTCCGGGCAGCGCACGTCGCCGTTCTGTGTCTGCCGGACGACGCGGCTCGCGAAGCCGCCGCCTGGGCGGACGATGCTCCCGTGCGGGTTCTCGATGCGAGCACCGCGCATCGCGTCGCCGAAGGCTGGGTCTACGGCTTGCCCGAACTCGCACCCGGGCAAGCCGAAGCGATCCGCGCGGCGAAGCGCGTCGCCAATCCCGGTTGCTACCCGACGGCGTTCCTGCTGCTGGTGCGGCCGCTCGTCGATGCGGGCCTGCTCGCCCCGGACGCGCCGCTGACGGTCCATGCGCTGTCCGGTTATTCGGGCGGAGGCAAGCCGATGATCGGCAAGTGGGAGGATCCGGCGAAC